>JBPCRW010000107.1:0-18025 GCA_050996405.1 Pyrinomonadaceae bacterium
ACTGATAACTGTTATGAAGAAGAAAATTAAGACCTACACAATCAGCGCGGTCGCGGAACTCTATGACGTTCATCCGCAAACTCTGCGGCTGTATGAACGCGAAGGGCTGCTCAAACCGTCGCGCTCAATCGGCAACACGCGCCTTTACACGGATACGGACCTCGAACGGCTCGAAGTGGTTTTATCGCTGACGCGCGACCTCGGCGTAAATCTGGCGGGCGTGGAAATTATCCTCAATATGCGCGAAAAGATGGACACGATGCGGCGCGAATTTGAGCGATTTTTTGAATATCTGCAAAGCCACGCCGGAGAGTTTTCAATGTTCGTCGAACAGTTTGCCGAAACCGAAGCGTTGATTCCGATTTCGCGTTTAGCCGTTTCACAAGTTCGCCGCGAACACGAAAAAAGTAAATAATTCAGTAAGATTTAATCTAAATCCCGCTTTTTAGTTTTGCATTTCTGCGATTTCTGCGACAAAATACCTTTCGTCCAATCTCTAGAACAAAAAACAATTTAGGAGAAATTCAATGAGAAGCCTATTAAAAAGACTCTTTCTTGCGGTGTTTGTCTGTGCGAGTTTTATTTTTGTTTTTTCCGTCGCAGGCTTTGCCCAGGATCTCGACAAAGTAACAATCAGCGGTAAAATTACCGATTCAAATAACGCTCCGATTGCCGGAGCGACGGTCGTCGCCACGCAAACGACGACCGGAGACGAGCGAACCGTCGTCACCAATGATGACGGTATCTATAAAAGTGTCCAACTCCAATCCGGAAATTACACGGTCAAATTTTCCGCCGCCGGTTTCGGCACAAAAGAGCAAAAAGAATTTTCGGCAATCGCCGCGCAAAATCTTCAATTTAACATTTCGCTCGCGCCGTCTGATGTCAGAGCCGAACAAACAATTGTCATTGATGACGATTCGGCATTGGCGGTCGATACGACCAGAACGATTGTCGGCGGCACGGTCACGCAGCGCGAAATTGAAGAATTGCCGAACGTTTCGCGTAATCCGCTGGATTTAGTTTTGACGCTCGGCGGAACGAGCGAAGAAGCTCTCTCGACGAGAGATTTAGCGGAAGATAGAAACTCGAATTACCGCAGCACGCCAACCGAGCAGGGAAATTTTTCGCTTTCCGGCGGGGCTTCGTATTCAAATAATATTACGATTGACGGTTTGGATAATAACGACGACCGTTCGGCGCGCGACCGTTTTCAGCCGCCGATTGATTCAATCGCCGAAGTTCAGGTTGTCACCAACCAGTTTTCAGCCGAATACGGACGCGCCTCCGGCGGGCGCATAAATTTGCGAACCAGAGCCGGCAGCAACAAATTTCGCGGGCGGGCGTTTATGTATTTCCGCGACGATAATCTCGATGCGAATACTTATTACAACAATAGTCGCGGCATCGCCCGCTTGCCGCTGACCGATTATAATCCGGGATTTACTTTCAGCGGTCCGGTTATTTTACCCTTCGGCGAAGGCAAACATCTTCTTTACAACGGCAAAAAAAGAACGTTCTTTTTTGTGGCTTACGAATACGACAATCTCAAAGACACGACGCTGATTGATACGTATGTTCCCGTCGGAATAAATTCGCGTTTTGCCTTACCCTTTTCGACCGGCGGCGCGCAAACCTGCGATAATTCAAATCCGAATAACTGCATTATCAATCCGCCGACCGCCGCTTTTGTCGCTCCTTATACTTTCACGACTTTAACGCCAAACCACAGTAATGTTTTGACGGCGCGGATTGACCATAAAGTTTCGGGGAACAACGATTTGACGCTTGGCTTTCAGTTTGGAAGAAAAAATAATCAGCGCACGAGCGGCGTTTCGACAACCAGAATCGAAGACGCTCTGCAAATAAAAAATAGCAATACCGAAGCGTATAATTTGACGGATAATCACGTTTTTAATGCAAGTGTGGTAAATCAATTTCGTATTCAGTATTCGCGTTTCGAGCCGAGTTTTCAGACGGATAATCCGCTTGACCCAGTTGTCTTAATCAGTTATCGAAACCCGCTGACCAGCGGCGTGCAAACGCTTATCGCCGGAAATTCAACGACCAGTTCGCTGCAAAATTTCGCCGATTCGCGCAAAGAAAACAGGATTCAGTTTCAGGATTCGCTGACCTATTTGATAGGTTCTCACACGCTTAAAACAGGCGTTGATTATCAAAGAGTCGATTCAAAGGCGCGCTCGCTGGAAGATTCGACCGGAACGTTTAATTTCGGCAGCGTTTTGAATTTCCAAAACACTGTGCTGTCGCGCTATCGCCAAAATTTCGGCACGGCGACGGATGTCAAAAATACTTATTCGGGCATATTTTTTAACGACGAATTCAAACTTCGCTCGAATCTGACCGTGAGCTACGGTTTGCGTTACGAAAGAGAAACTGCGGTTTCAGACCACAACAATCTCGGACCGAGAATCGGCGTGGCTTACTCGCCGTGGAAAAGCGGCAAGGGCGTGATTCGTTTCGGCGCGGGCATCTTTTACAATCGCGTTCTGCTTCGCACGGTCGCCGATTTTATCCAAAATACTTCCGGCGATTTATTTACATTCGACACAAACAGCATCGGAACTTCGGCTGCCGACGCGCGGCGCGTAGCGATTCTCTCTAAAATCTCGCAGCAGTTTCCAAACAGTTCCGCGTCTGTTTCGGATGTCAGAAATTTAATATCTTCGACCGGAAACAACACAGCTTTAGGTTTTACTTCAAGCAATTTAATTCGCTCGATTGACCCGAATTTAAAAATTCCCGAAAGCTATCAATTCAACATCGGCTTTGAACGCGAAATCGGAAAAGGTTTTGTGTTTGAAGCCAATTACACTATCAATAAAACGACGCATTTATGGCGCGAATACAATCCGAACGCGCCGGCTTTGCCGACGGGATACAACGATTTTACGGCATATTTGCTGGCTAATCCGTATAAATTTACAAATTCAAACGGCAACGTCCGCACTTACACATTTTATCTGGGTTCGGCAACTGACGGCGGCGCGCCGGTTTCAAATCTGACAACCGGAGCATCCTGTTCGACGACCGCCAGCGTGACCTGCTTCGTCAATCTGAACAGTTTGAATACCGGAACTGACGCGCCATCGACCAGCACGATTGATTCGAGCAACACGATTGGAAATCCGATTGGAATCGCTCTGGCGGCGGTTTCTAAATTCAGACCCGACCAGAGCGTCCAGCAAAAGGAAAGAGTTTCCTCAATCGGCAACGCTTTTTATCAGGGTTTGATTTTGGAAATTCGCAGCCGCTACCGCAAACTCGGTCACGGTTTTGCCGCTACTCTGCGCGGTGTTTATACGCTTTCCAGTTTGCGTGACGACGGAATTAACAATACTTCCGATGCGGAAATTAACGGAGATTTCAGCCGCGAGTGGGCGCGAAGTTTGCAGGACAGGCGACATCGGCTGGCATTTTCCGGCACGTTCGACACTCCGGTCTGGGTCGGCAGATTAAAATTTTCTCCGGTTGTTCGTTACGGAAGTTCCGCCCCGTTTAGTTTGGGCGCGGGCGGCAGCGACCGGAATCTCGACGATGTTGGCAATGACCGTCTGCTGTTCAACGGAAATATAAGCGATATTGTAACCAGAGATCCCGGCTCGCCGTTCCCGTCCGCGCTGGCTTCGCAATTTTCGCTCCAGCCAATCGGCTCTAAAAGCGGAAATTTGCCGAGAAACGCCGGAGCGGGACCGAGTTTTTACACTTTCGACCTGAATGTGACCAGAGATTTTAAACTGACCGAACGGCTGAAATTGCGTCCTTCGCTGGAAATAGACAATGTTTTCAATTCGACGGTTTTCAGTTATGGTTCTGAATTTATAGATTTTGCGGCTCTGCGCGTCATGCCCGCTCCGACGGCAACGCAGCTTGCGTCGTATCAAAACCTTTTGATTCCGATTAGAACTTATCGCCCGCGCCAGATTCGGCTCGGAATGCGATTTGATTTTTAATTAAAATCTGAAAATCTTTATTAAAGAGATTGTTTTTTTCGGAAGCAATCTCTTTTTTCTCAAAAATGCAGAAACACGCACGAAGTAAGTGTGTTTTTTTCTTCTTTACTTCGTGCGGGCTTCCGCAAAAAATGAGAAAGTCCTATGATAAATAAAATAATGACTATTTACGTCTGTTTGTGATAGTTTATAAATGTTGAACGAATCCGTTCAAGTCAAAATTATGAGTTCCGTTTTAGAAAAAGAATTGCCTTTCACCGAAGTTTCCATCGAATCGGTTTTGCTCGATGCCGACCTTTTCGCCAAATACAAATCGCCGGAACGGGCGTTTTCACTGCTTCAGGAAGCACTCGAACGCAGCCCGCGCTCGATTCCGCTGCGTGAGAAAATGCGCGAAATTTCCATCACGCACAAAAATCTGACGCACGCCTCGCAACAGTGTCTCGCGCTGGTTTCGCTCTATATTTCACGTGAAGATTTCGATTTGGCGTATGACCGATTGCAGGAAGCAAAACTGCTCGACCCGCGCATCTCGGTCGCGCCCGGACTCGAAGCGATTCGCCGCGCGCGCCGTCCCGAATTTGAAAAAACACGCGACAAAAAGCCGGTTAATGTTCGCACCGACGTTGCGCTTGCCGGAAATTTATCGTGCTTCAGCATTTTCGACGCGATTCAGGCAATCGAAAATTCGAGGCTCACCGGAATGCTGGTTTTAAAATCGGATTTGCATGTCGGAAGCGTCTGTTTTAACGACGGAAAAATTGCCGAAGCCGAAGCCGACGGACGGCGCGGCGACACGGCTTTTCGCATTATTATCGAAATCAACAGCGGAACTTTTGAGTTCTCGACTTCATCGGAAGAATTTCCGGTAGCGATGCTGGTTTCCAGCAACACCAATTATTTGCTCGACATTTTGACGCAGCTTGATACCGAACGCGCCGAAAGACAAGGCTCGCGCGATTTGGCATCGGAAGAACTTTAGCAAGCAGTGAGCATTAAGCATTTTGCCTGCGAATTAACATGCGATTCTTTTTCTGCTTACTGCCTACCGCTCACTGCTTACTTGATTTGGCGGCGGCTTTACTACAAAATATAGTGCTGTTCTCGGCGAACAGCACTATTTTTGATGTTCAAACTTCAGCGGCTCGAAATCACAGGTTTTAAATCATTTGCCGATTATACCGAAATCGTTTTTACCGGCAGCGGAATTACGGCGGTTGTCGGTCCGAACGGCTGCGGAAAATCGAATGTTTCCGACGGTATTTCGTGGGTTCTCGGCGAGCAAAAAGCGAAATCTCTGCGCGGCGAGGAAATGAAGGATGTTATTTTTCAAGGCACGAATAAACGCGCGGCTTCGGGAATGGCGGAAGTCGTTTTGCATCTTGTCCGCCAGGAAACAGCGTTTTTTGAAGATGCGGAACTTTCCGAGATTGACGAAGCGTTAAGCGAGATTGACGAACACACTGTTGATGTTGACGAGATTGAAGCCTCAAAAAACGATGAAGTCGGAACGCTGAACGCTGAATTTCAAACTCCCGAAATTGTCGAAATTGAACAAGCGCAAGCCGCGCAAGTCGGTTCGGCGCAGATTGTCCAGACAAAAATAAAATCGAAACGTCATTGGAAGCCGCGCGCGTTCGCGCTCGATTTCGCGCCCGGCGAAGCCGTTTCCGTCACGCGCCG
The DNA here is from genome assembly GCA_050996405.1 of Pyrinomonadaceae bacterium. Taxonomy (GTDB): domain Bacteria; phylum Acidobacteriota; class Blastocatellia; order Pyrinomonadales; family Pyrinomonadaceae; genus JBPCRW01. The sequence goes on from JBPCRW010000107.1 coordinate 5,658, forward strand.
CCTTTATCGTTCGGGCGAGAGCGAATATCTGCTGAACGGAAAAATTTGCCGTCTGCGCGACATTCAGGATTTATTTTCGGGGACGGGTTTGTCGGGCGCGCAATACGCTTTAATCGAACAGGGACGCATCGGGCAAATTCTTTCGGCAAAACCTTCGGACAGGCGAACTTTAATCGAAGAAGCCGCCGGAATTTCAAAATTCCGCACGCGCCAGCGCGCCGCCGAAACGCGCCTCGAATCCGCCAAAACAAATTTGCGCCGCATTTCCGACATCGTTGACGAAATTGATAAACAGGCAAATTCTCTGCGCCGCCAAGCCTCGAAAACGCGCCGCTACAAAATTCTCAAAGAAGAATTGCGCGAGCTTCTGCGTCAAACATTTTCTGCCGAAGGCGAATTTTTAACAAACCTCGTCGGCGAATTAAAAGCGAAATTGGATGAATCGGCAAAACGCGAGCGCGAACTTTCTGCCGAAGTCGGCGCGAAGGAAGAAACCGCGCGGACAAACACCGCCAAAGCGCGGCAAGCCGAAGAAGATTTATCCGATTTGCGTTCGCGGCAAGCCGAAAATGTTTTGCTGCGCGACCGCATCAGCCGTGATTTGCATTACAAAGAAGAACAAATTGTTAATTTAAAAGCACGTTCCGAAATTCTGCGCGAAGAAATTAAGGAAACCGAATTGCGCTTGAAACTGGTTAAAGCCGAAGCCGGACGTTTGAAAAAAGACGAGCGCAGACAAAACGCCGAAGCCGAAAAAGAACAACTTGAACTAGCGAAAGCCGAGCAGAAATATCGAGAAAAAATTTCGGAAGCAAATCAAATTGACACGGAACTCGAAAGCGAGCGCGGCGAGTTGATGCGGCACGCGGCGGCGACCGAAAGATTTGCGGAAATAACGCGCCAGCTTGAAAGCAGCGAGAAACGTCTGACCGAGAGAGAAGAAGGCTTGAAACTTGAAGGAACACGCGCCGAAAAATCTTATCGTGAACATCTTGCCGAAAGTAAAAAACTTGAAAAAGAACTTGCCGCGCTTAACGCAAAGCTGGTGAAACTGCGCGGCGAAAAACAAAATCTCGTCGAATCGGCAAACGAATTTCGCAACGCTCTGCAAACGGCGGAAAAATCTTTTAACGCAAAACGCGAAGAATTTTTCCGCGTCAACAATCGGCTCGAAACTTTGCAGGAAATCGAAGCGGGAAAAGCGATTTACGCGCCGACCGTGCAGACACTTTTCAAAGCGCAAAAACAAATCGGCGTGAAATTGTCAGAAACTCTCGCCGACAAATTAAACGTCGAAAAACACGCGGAAAAAGTCGTCGAAAATGTTTTCGGCGCATTTCTGCAAACCATTTTAGTTGAAAACGAAACCGATGCGCGAAAAGTTATAAAATATCTGGATGAAAACAAACTCGGACGGACGGCGATTTTAGTCCAGAGTCCAGAGTCCAGAGTCCAGAGTCAGAAATCCAAAGCTCAAAAACAGTCAACAGCTTTAATAAATTATTTAGGCGTATCGGAAGATTTTGCGGAACTTCTGAAACAGGTTTTTCCGCGTGAAACTTCGGCGCGGGTTGTCGAAGAATTGGACAAAATTAAATCCGGCGGAAATGAAATTTTCGTCACGCTCAACGGCGATTTGCTCGTCGGCGAAAAACTTTTCATCACCGGCAGAACAAACGAAAAAAGTTTGTTGTCATTTAAACGCGAACTGCGCGAACTTGCCGTCGAGGGCGCAAAACTGGCGAAGGAAGTTGAAAAATCCGAAAGGGAAACTGCGAAAGCGCGGAAACTTTTAGAGGACAAGGAAAATCAAATAGTCGATTTGCAGTCGTTTATCGTGCAGGCGGAACGCGAACTTCTCGGTCAGGAAATTCAGGCGAAAAATTCGACGCAGGAAACCGAACGCGCCGAGCGTCATAAAAAGATAGTCGGCAATGAAATCGAACAAATCGAAAGTGAGTTGGCGGAAATCCGCAAACGTCAAACAGAAGCCGGAACAAATTCGCAAAGGGCTGAAAAGGCTAAACTTGCAGCGACAGAATTACTTGAAAAGATTTCTCAAAAATTGAACGAAGCGCGGGCGTTAGCCGAAAATGAAAATATTGTTTTGAACGAAAAAAGAATGCTTGCCGGAGTTGCGGCGGAACGACGGCGAGCGGCTTCCGTCTCGCTTCGCAGAATCGAAAATGAACACGGCGAACTTGCCGCGCGCCTGTCGCGTCAAAGAAGCGAAATTGCCGAAAATGAAAATCGCTCCGAAGGATTAAATTCTTCGATGGCGGAAATAAAACGGCGCATTGAACGGTCGGACGATGAGCAATTACAGGAGCAAAACGAACTTGCGGGAGCGGCGGCAAACTTAAAAATCGCGCGTGAAAAAGCCGATGCCGACAGCGAAGAACTCGCCGCGCTCAATCACGCTGCTGCCGAAGCCCGCAACGCTCGCGCCGGAATTGAAGTCCGCCAGGCGGAAACTATCGTTCGCTTGAAAAATCTGAACGAAATTTGCGCTCAGGAATTAAATGTGCCGTTGGTCGAATTAGTTGAAACTGTCGAGCCGGAAAAAGATTTCGATTTGGAAGCGGGGCGCGGGCAAACCGACGATTTGCGCCGGCGCATCGAAAGTTTCGGCGCGGTCAATATGCTGGCTCTCGAAGAATTGAGCGAAGCCGAAGAACGTCTTTTATTTTTGACTTCGCAGCGTCAGGATATTATTGACGGAATCGCGGCGGCAGAAGAAGCCTTGCGCGAAATAAAACAGCGTTCGCGCGAAAGATTCCGTGCCGCGTTTGAAGCGATTAACAGTTATTTCAAAGAATTTTTTGTAGAGCTTTTCGGCGGCGGAAACGGTGAAATGAGTCTGCTCGACGCGGAAGACATTTTGGAATCGGGAATCGAAATCGTCGCCCAGCCGCCGGGCAAACGCCTGCAAAATATCTTGCTTCTTTCGGGCGGCGAAAAAGCGATGACGGCGATTGCGCTGGTGATGGCGATTTTCCAATATCGCCCGTCACCGTTTTGTCTTTTGGACGAGGTGGACGCGCCGCTCGACGATGCCAACGTCGGGCGATTCGTCAATAAAATCGCGCAGATGAGCGAAAAAACGCAGTTCATCGTCATCACGCACAACAAGCGGACGATGGAAGCGGCGCGCGCTCTCTACGGCGTGACGATGCAGGAGGCGGGAGTTTCAAAAGTCGTTTCGGTCAAATTTGAATAATGAAAAAAACAACCTTATTTTTGTTAATTTTGAGTTTGGTTTTGGCGATTTCGGCGCAAACCAAAAACAAAAAAAATACTCGTCCGGCGAAAAAAAATTCAGCGTCAGTCGCTTCGACACCCGTGCCCGTTCAAACTCCTGAAACGGAGGACATCCCGCCGGAAAAAATTCTGCAAAAGAAAAATGTTCGTGACGAAACGCCCGCAAAAGCAACGACGGAAGATAGTTCAAAAATCGAAGATGCGAAAATTTATTATCGTTATGAATTTACACAGCCGGATTTCCTCGTCAAAAAAATGATTATCGAACACGACGAAAACGGTCACGGAAAAATCACGTTTGAGGAAAAAAATTTTGACGAAGCGGTTGCCGATAAGATACAAATTTCGCAGGTTTCGCTCGAAAAAATCAAGAAACTTTTCGATGCTTTAAATTTTCTCGATTCGACCGAAAATTACCAGTCAACAATTCGGAATTATCCGCATCTCGGCACGAAAAAAATCTTTTTTAAAAATGATACGAAAGGGCGAAACGTCGAATTTAACTGGACGGAAAACGCGGAGGCGAAGGCTTTGGCGGATGAATACGCGAAAATCGGTTATCAATCGGTTTGGCAATCGGACATCAAAGTCGCACGCGAAAACCAGCCGCTCGAAACGCCCGCGCTGGTTGACGTTTTGGATTCGTATTTAAAACGCGGCGAAATTTCCGACCCAATACAAATGCTCCCGTTTTTAAAGGAATTGAGCAATGACGAACGCCTGCCGCTGATTGCCAGAAATCACATTCTGCGTTTGATGAAAGACATCGAGAAAAAAAGTAAAAAGTAAAAAGGTAAAAGGTAAAAGGCAAAATTTTTTATTTTTATTCTTAACTTTTGCCTTTTACCTTTTTACTTTGAAATAGTTCCGTCGTCCGCGATTTTCGGCGCGGTCGTCGGAAAATCGGCTTGTGAAAGCTGGCGCACGACGCGCGCTGATTCGTTCGTTTTATCCAGAACCGGAATGCCGCGCCCGATTTGTTTTCCGGCATTGATTTTTCCGCTTAAAAATTTGCCGTCCGCGTCGATTGTGATTTCGACAATTTCAGTCAAACCTTGCGCTCCTTTAAGGTTAAACATTCCGTAGGTTGCAAAATTTCCCATCGAATAAATAATCAAACGGTCTTTGTAAATTTCCATTGCGCGCATGACGTGCGGACCGTGACCGAGAACCAAATCCGCGCCCGCGTCAACGACGGCGTGCGTAAAGGCGCGAAGATTTCCGCGCTGCTCGCCGACAAAGATTTCCGTCGCGTAAGGAACGTGCTGATAATTCGCGCCTTCCGCGCCGCCGTGAAATGAAACGATAACCAAATCGGCGCGTTTTTTTTGTTCGGCGACGACGCGCCGCGCCGTTTCGAGGTCGTTGATGTTTAGCGAAATGTTGTTGTGCGTAAATGAAACGAACGCGATTTTTTTGCCTTTGACTTCGAGATACGCGAAATCGGTTTTGTCGCTGCCCGAATGTTTAATTCCCAAATCGTCCAAAACTTTTTTGGTGCTGGCGCGTCCCATTTCGCCGAAATCCGAAGCGTGATTGTTCGCCAGATTTAAAACGTCAAAGCCCGCGTCTTTCAGATATTTTCCGTAGCGCGTCGGCACGCGGAAGGCGAAACATCTGACAACCGGCTTCGGAGAATTTTTTTCCGGCGGAGTCGGCGTTGGCGACGGGTTTGAATTCTTTTGATTGGAAAGCGATTGACACTTCGCGCTTGTTCCGCCTTCGAGCATCGGACCTTCGAGATTGCCGAAAGCAATATCGGCGCGTGACAAAATCGGCGTGGCTTCCCTTAACATATCGCGCCCGTCGTCCGGCGGCAGAAACGAATCGTTAATCGAAGTCGAGCCGAGCATAATGTCGCCGACGGCGGCAATCGTCACCGGCTCGCGGTTGTTTGAAGGCGTAAATTTTACTTGCGGATTCTCCGCGCCCGGCGTTTCGGCTTTGGTTTCTTTGGTTTGACAAGCCAGCGCGACGAGCAAAACACCCGCGAAAAAAAACAGCAGATAAGTTGATAGAAATAATTTTTTCGACATAACAAAAATCCAGCCTTTCGGATGCTGCGAATTTAACCCAAGTCGCGCTCGATAATCAAATTCAAAGCAGAAGAAAAGCGGACTCTGGAAGTCCGCTTTTTAATATGGAAATTTTCCGAAAAAATTTACGCGCCAGCCGGAGCGATTTTTTCGGCGCCCTCCGCCGTCGAAGCCGCCGAAATTTCGTCAGTTTCTTTAATCAGCGAATCATTAACGAGTTTTTCCTGTTCGAGATTGTGAATCGCGTAACTGCCGGTGGCAGGCGAAGCCGACGCGCTTCGTCCGACATAACGGAAACTCAAATCTTGCTTGATTTCTTCCAGCCGCGATTGAACAAAATTCCAGCCGCCCATATTCTGCGGTTCTTCCTGCGTCCAGAAAAGCTGCGCCGCGTTTTTGTATGAGACAAAAACTTCCTTCAATTTTTCGGCGGGAAACGGGTAAAACTGTTCGAGCCGGACAATCGCCACGCGGTCATCTTTTGAATCCGTTCGCGCCGCGTCCAAATCGTAAAAAACTTTTCCCGAACACAAAACGATGCGTTTGACTTTTGCACGGTCGGAGATTTTCGCATCGTCAATCACTGGTTGAAAACCGCCTGTTTCCAATTCGCTAATCGCGGAAGTCGCAGCGGGAAGTCTTAATAAACTCTTCGGTGTCATTATAATCAGCGGTCGCACAATTTTCTGATTGACCTGCCGCCGCAACAGATGAAAATACTGCGCCGGAGTCGTCGGATAACAAACCTGCAAATTATTTTCCGCGCAAAGCTGCAAATATCTTTCGAGCCTGGCGGAAGAATGTTCGGGACCTTGACCTTCGTAGCCGTGCGGCAGCAGCATGACGAGCCGACATTTCTGCTGCCATTTGTCTTCCGATGCCGAAATATACTGGTCAATAATGACCTGCGCGCCGTTTGAAAAATCGCCGAACTGGGCTTCCCACGCGACGAGCGCGTCCGGCATCGTCATCGAATAGCCGTATTCAAAACCTAAAACGCCCTGCTCGCTCAAATTGCTGTCGAAAACCTGAAAACGCGCTTTTGGATTTTCCGCGCTTCGCAGTTCGGCAAGCGGCGACCAAGCCGCGCCCGTCAGCGTGTCATACATCAGCGCGTGACGATGCGAAAATGTGCCGCGTCCCGAATCCTGACCACTCAGGCGCACCATTTTTCCGTCCAGCACGAGCGAGCCGAACGCCAACGCTTCGGCAAAACCCCAATCCATCGGAACTTCGCCTGTTCCCATTTTTGCGCGTCTGGTTAATTGACTGACCATTTTCGGATTGATGTGAAAGCCTTCGGGAACGGTTGAAATTTTTTGCGAAACGGTTTGCAGCTCTTCGCGCGAAACACCCGTTTCCAAAATTTTTGAACCGTCTTCATCTTCAATCGGCGGCGCGAGTTTTGCTTTCGCGGGTTTTTCCGACGCGATTTGTTTGGCGCGTTTTAAAATGTCTTCATACTTTGCGATAACGCGATTTGTCATCTCGTTCAAATCGTTTTCCGTGATGATGTTTTCACGAATCAACTGTTCGGCATACAAGTGACGAACGCCCGGGTGCGCTTTGACTTTCGCATACATCAGCGGCTGCGTGTAGCTCGGCTCGTCGCCTTCGTTGTGACCAAGACGGCGGAAACCGACTAAATCGAGAGCGACATCTTTGTTATATTCCCGACGATAATCGAGCGCGATTTGAATGACGCGATATGCCGCTTCGGGGTCGTCGCCGTTGATATGAAAAATCGGCAATTGAGTAATCTGCGCCGCGTCGGTCGAATAAATCGAGCTGCGGGCAGCGTCAACGCCGGTCGTAAAACCGATTTGATTATTGATGACGATGTGAATCGTGCCGCCCGTGCGATAACCTTTTAATTGAGCGATCTGCAAAGTTTCCATGACGATGCCTTGTCCGGCAAACGCCGCGTCGCCGTGCATCACAACCGGCAAAATTTTATCAATGACGGCTTTGCGGTCATCTTCGCCCGCGTCGAGCATTTCATCTTGCCGCGCTCGCGCTATTCCTTCGACCACTGCGTCAACAAATTCGAGATGCGAGGGATTGGACGACAACTGAATTTTGACGCTCTTTCCGCCGTGCGTCTGGCGGTTTCCGACCGCGCCCTGATGATATTTGACATCGCCTTCGTCCGCCGGAAACGCGGGGTGCGAAGTGCCTTCAAAGACCGTGAAAATTCGCTCCGCCATATCACCCGTCGCCGGATTGCCGACGATGTTCGACAAAACGTTGAGCCGCCCGCGATGCGCCGTTCCCATCATAATTTCTTCAACGCCGCGTTCCGCCGCGCCTTCAACTAGTTGGTCGAGCAAGGGAATAATGGTTTCCGTGCCTTCGAGCGAAAAACGTTTTTGTCCGAGATATTTTTTATGCAGAAACTGTTCAAACTGTTCGGCTTCAATGAGTTTTTGCAGCAGTTGTTTTTTGATTTCCGCAGACAGCGGTTTCGTATCTACAAACTGCTGGCGCACCTGTTCACGAATCCATTGTTTTTCCTGCTTGCTCTGGATGTGGCGATATTCGATGCCGACTTTGCCGCAGTAAGCTCGCTGCAAAATCGAAAGAATTTCGCGCAAAGTGGCGGTTTCCGTGCCGTGCAAGCCGCCCGTGATAAACTCGCGGTCTAAATCCCAAATCGTCAAACCGAAATGTTCCAAATCCAAATCTGCTTCGTGCGGCGAAGTCATCTTGAGCGGGTCGATGTCGGCAAGCAGATGTCCGCGAATCCGATAGGCGTTTATCAACTGCAAAACGTTCGCCTGCTTTTCGGTCTGCTCGCGGAAATTCTCGCCGCCGAACAGCGTCGGATTGTAATCTTCCGCCCAGCGCAGGGGCGAAAAACCGATTTCCAAATCGTTAAAAATTCCGTCGTAGAAATTATTTTGACCAATCAGAAATTCGTGGATTTTAGCAAGAAACAGACCACTTTCCGCGCCCTGAATAACGCGATGGTCATAGGTCGAAGTAATTGTAATAACTTTGCTGATGCCGAGTTGTGAAAGCGTGCCAGAAGTCATTGCCTGATATTCCGCCGGATATTCGATTGCGCCCGTTGCGACAATCACGCCCTGCCCGCTCATCAGACGCGGATTCGAGGCGACCGTGCCGATTGTTCCGGGATTCGTGAGCGAAATTGTCGTCCCTTGAAAATCTTCTAGTCCGAGTTTTCCGGCGCGTGAACGCTTGACCGTTTCGTTATAAGCCGCGAGAAACTCTGCGAAATCCATTTCATTCGCGCCTTTGATATTCGGCACGAGCAGATTTCTTGAACCGTCTTTTTTCTCGATGTCAATGGCGATGCCGAGATTGACTGATTCGTGTTCGAGACGCGACGGCGCGCCGTTCACAAACCCGTAACCGTAGTTCATTTGCGGATAAATTTCGACCGCTTTGATAATTGCCCACGCAATCAGATGCGTAAATGAAACTTTGCCGCCCGCCCGTTTTTGCAGTTGTTCGTTGACGATGCGGCGATTTTCTTCCAGCAGTTTGACGGGAATGCGGCGCGTCGAAGTCGCCGTCGGCACGGTCAAACTTTCCTCCATATTCTCGACGATTTTTTTACTCGCGCCGGTCAAAGGTTTGGCGTTCGTGTCCGCGCCGAGCGCGATGGAAACCTGTTTTTTCTGCGGCGCAGAAGGTTTTATCTGCGTCACTGTATTAGTTGACTGCTCCGTTTGATTTGAAAAGATATTCGCCGCCGGTTCGTAATTTCCGTTGCCGCCGTCGAATGGCGACACGCCGTTCATCAACTTGCCGAAAACTGCCTGCCACGATTCGTGAACCGATTTCGGGTCGGCTTTATAACGGGTCAGCAGACCTTCGACGTAACTGGCATTAGGACCATAATTTTCGGCGATATATTCGGATAAATTATTTACTTTCTCGCTCACTTTGTTTTTCCTCGTTTGCCTGATGCAGGCTAACGTTCAATTTTAACGCAAAAGAGAATAAATTATAAGTGAGAGGTAAGCAGGCTGCGTCAGATTGAAATTTGAAACGAATTTTAAAACTTTATTCTGCGAAATCTTCTGCTTACTGTGCACCGCTCACTTTTAAAGTTCTTTCGGCAGACGAATTTCAAAAACAGTTCTTTTTCCCGTTTCGCTTTCGACGCGGATTTTGCCGCCCGCTTTCTCGACCGAATCTTTTACCGCGTCGAGTCCGATGCCGCGCCCCGATATTTCCGAAATTTTTTCGGCGGTCGAGAATCCGTGCGCGAAAATTAAATCGAACGTTTTGGCGCGGGTCAAAATTTCATCTGCCGCGACCAGATTTTTCTCGACGGCTTTGGCTTTGATTTTTTTCGCGTCAAGCCCGCGCCCGTTGTCCGAAACGCGCAAAATTAAATTTTTATTTTCGGCTAAAAATTCGATTTTTATTTTCCCGTTTTTTTCGATTGCGTGGTCAACCGCGTTGCGAATTAAATGCAAAAGAGCGTCGGAAATCAGCTTCAAAAGTTTGCCGGAAATTTCCGCTTCAATCGCCGATATTTCAAACTCGATTTTTTTATTGAGCCGCCGCGCGATTTTTTCTCCGCTCGAAGCGGCTTGGGCTAAAACGCCTTGTAAATCCGCTTTAAAATTCGCGCCGGAATCGAAAAAAGTCAACTTTGAATCAAATGATTGGACGAGCGAGGCAATATCTTTTTCCTTTTTTCGGCTGGCGAAAAAAATGCAGAAACCGATTTTGTTTTCTCCGGCAAGCGTGGGGTGCGGAAAAGTAGCAATGATTTCGCTTTGATTTTGCAGCGCGTCGCGCAAACTACGAAATTTTTCGTCGAAATTCGATAAATCGAAAGCCACATCAATTGAGTAAAAACTTTTTCCGTCTGCCGTCGCCGCCGACAGAAATTTTTTTTCTTCGGCGGATAATTGTTTCAAAATCTCCGGCGGAATATTGTTCGGAAAATCTTCGGAAACCGATTCGGAATAATTTGGAACAAGAGCGCGAATTTTTTGCGCGAACTCGGCTGGAAATTCGTTGTTTTTGCCGCTCGCCGCGCGGCGAAAAGTTTCGCGCAGAATTTCTAAGCCTTCCTGCAAAAGCGATACGAAATTTTTATCCGGCTGAATTTTTTTATCTCCGGCGGCTTGCAAAAGATTTTCGAGTTCGTGCGCGAGTTTGCCGGAAACATTGAAACCGAACGTTTGCGAAGTTCCTTTGAGAGTGTGAAGCGTGCGAAAAATTTCGCGCCGGAAATTTCCGCCTAAAGGTTCGGTCGATAATTTCGAGTGGAGATTTTCAAGGTTTGAAATCGCTTCGTTGAGAAATTCCTGTTGAAGATTTTCCATCGGATTTTTCCTTAGAAATTGGACGCGGATGAACACTGATTAAACGGATTTTCGCGGACAAACCTTTGAAAAAAATCTGCGAAAATCCGCCTGAATCCGTTAAATCAGCGTCCTATTTCTTATTTTCAAAATATAATTTCAGCGCGATGAAGTTTTTGTTTTTTCAAGTTCTTCGCCCGTTTGCAAAGATTTCTTTTTTTCCAAATCGTTTTTCACGGCATCGAGAATGCCATTGATAAACTGCGTCGCTTCAAAGGTCGAAAACCTGCGCGCGATTTCCAATGCTTCGTTAATGACGACCGTGTAAGGCGTTTCACCGAGCAGAAATTCATAGACGGCGAGCCGCAAAACGTTGCGGTCAACAATCGCCATTCGCGGAATTCGCCAATGTTCGGCGCGCAGGCGAATCTGCTCGTCAACTTTTTCAATATCGCGCAGCGCGCCTTTGGCAAGTTGGTCGGCAAACTCGCGCGTTTCCGCGTCAATATCTGTTTCGCCGAGTTCGTTCCAGTAGTCCTGCGTCAAAACGTCCGAAGGCGTTTTGGCAACGTCCGCCGCAAATAAAATCTGCAAAGCGCATTCGCGCGCCTTACGTCTGGCTCCCATAATTCTTAAACCGCTTTTCAAAAACGCGCAAAATTATTTTTTCTTCGCGCCGCGCATTTCCGCGTATAAATTTACCACTTCAACCGCCGACATCGCCGCTTCAAAACCTTTGTTTCCGGCTTTGACTCCGGCGCGGTCAATCGCTTGTTCGAGCGTGTCCGCCGTCACGATTCCGAACATTACGGGAACGCCGGTTTTCATCGCAACCTGTGCAATGCCTTTGATTGCCTCGCCCGCCACAAAATCAAAGTGCGGCGTTTGTCCGCGAAGCACGACACCAAGACAAATGACGGCATCAAACTTTCCGCTTTCCGCCACCTTTAAAGTCGTCAACGGAATTTCAAACGAACCCGGCACTTTAAAAATCTCGACCGATTTTTCATCCGCGCCGAGCCTTTCCAGCGCGTCGAGCGCACCGTCAACCAATTTTGAACCGATGAAATCGTTCCAGCGCGATGTCACAATCGCAAAACGAAATCCTTCAGCCGTTAGTTTTCCTTGATGAACTTTTGGTTGCAAAATTTTCTCCATTCAAAGCGAGCAAATCAATTTTTAAGTATAGAGAACACGCCGAAACGTGACAAGCATAGAAAAACAAAAAAAGAGAGGCGTTTTCTAGTCTAAATTTGATTTTACGACGAGAACAATAAAGTAAGTGGACAGAATTATTTTATAAGTATTCTGTCCTTAAATTTAATCTTGTATTCTGTTTCTAAATTAACCTGAGTTCGAGATAAGAATTAAATAGAAATCGGCTCTAATTGCCAATTTTTATCCAGATTCAAGGATGGCTTTTTTTCTCTGAAACTGTAAGCTATCAATCCTGACGCGACATTTCCCAGAAAATTCCATAAAGACCGATGCCGCGAATATTCAATTTGTGAGATATTCTTTAATAGGTCGTTGACCGTTTCGATAATCGCCCGTTTTCTGAGCAGCAGAATCTCGCGCCCCCGAAACCGCCGCGCTCTCGCCACGACCGGAGTTTGCCAATCGCGCCTCTGCCGCGTCCCGACTTCTCCTTTAAGCCAACAATGCCGCCCGTTTCCAGAGTGCTTGAGCCAACCGCAGACACAAATACCCGGAAACCCGGAAAAATCCGTGCCAATTCTTTGACCCGATGAGCTTCCGAATTGAGCGGTAAATAATGACA
>JBPCRW010000268.1:0-7858 GCA_050996405.1 Pyrinomonadaceae bacterium
ATCAAAACGACCAATCCGCAACCTTCAATTCGCATTCCGCAATCGAAGTTACTTCAGGCGGAAATTTTCACGGTGAGCCGCTCGCGCTGGCGTTCGATTATCTGGCGATGGCTTTAACGGAACTCGGAAATATCTCGGAAAGAAGAATTATGCGCCTGACTGACGAAGCCTCGAACGCGCACGTTTTGCCCGCTTTTTTAACCGAACACGGCGGATTAAATTCCGGTTTTATGATTGTCCAATACACAGCCGCCGCGCTTTGCACTGAAAATAAAATTCTCGCGCATCCTGCGTCGGTCGATACGATTCCGACTTCCGCCAACGTCGAAGACCACGTTTCGATGGGCGCGACATCCGCCTTGAAACTCAAAAATATCACCGATAATCTCGAATATATTCTCGCGCTCGAATTATTTTCCGCCGCGCAGGGCGTTAATTTCCGCCGCAAAAAAATCGGGATGGAGAAAAAACTCGGACGCAAAACGCAGTTTGTTTATGATTTGATTCGCCAAAAAGTTCCGTTTATCGAACGCGACACGACGATGAAACCATACATCGAAGCCGTGCATAAAATCGTGGCGGAGAAGTTCGACACGAAACTTTAATCTTTCAAGATATTTTCAAAAGCGGAGTGAATTTCGATTCGATGAAGCGCGAGTTTTTCCAGCAAATCGTCAGCCGATTCAAAATTCATCCGCGCGGCGATAATTTGTAAAATCGTTTTGTTGGCAAGCGGCAGCGAATTTGAACGCCCGACGGTCAAGCGCAAATTATGGTCGAGAAGATTTAAAAATTGATGACCGCTCGAAAAAGCGGAAAAATTTTCTTCGCTTAAAGATTTATTTTCGTAAAGTTTTTTGAGCATAACCAGCGTCGAACGATTTTCCGCATCGTCTGGAATATTGTCGCGCAATTGCAGAAAACGCATCGCAAAATAAATGTCGAGCAGCCCGCCCGCGTCAAATTTTATGTCGGTTGTTTTTCCTTTGCTTTTTTCACGCGCGAGTCGTTCGCGGACACGCAGAGTTTCCATTTTTAATTCGTTTTTATCGACTCTTAAAGCATTTTCGTGAATAATTTTCCGCGCCCGCGTTTCAACTTCCGCAGCCAGATTCAAATCGCCCGCCACGCCGCGTAATTTAACGTAAGCGAGCCATTCCCAGATTGCCGCGCGCGTTTCCAGATAATTTAAAAATGCGTTTTTGCCAATCGAAGACGCGCCGTTTTTTCCGTCAGGGCGCAATCTTAAATCTACGCGATAGAGATTTCCTTCGCGCGTAAAACTCGAAAGCGTCGTCACGAAAATATCAACCGCGCGGCTGTAAAATTCGGCGTGCGATAAACTTACCGGCAAAGGTTTTTCGTCGTCGTAAATTAAAACTAAATCCAAATCCGAGCCGTAATCCATTCCGCGCCCGCCGAGTTTTCCCAAGCCCAAAACGGCAATTCGTAATTCGTAATTCGTAATTCGTAGTTCGTTTTCGTAACGGCGGAGTATTTCTTTTTCGGTAATTGACACAGCGGTTTTGATACTTGCTTCGGCAAGTTCGGTTTGCAGTCGTTTCGTCATCGGCAAATCAATTTTCCCGAACACATCGAATGCGGCGATTTCCAAAAAACATTTTGTCCATTCGGTTCGCAAGGCGGCGAGCGCGCCCGCGAAATTTGTTTCGGCGGAAATTGCCGACGACAAATTTTCTTCATAATTTTTCTTTTGAAAATCTTGAGTTTCGAGCGGGAAATTTGCCGCAAGACGCGGATTGGCGGAAATCATTTCGGCAAAATGCGGAGAAATCGCGCTGAATTTTGCCAGCGCGTCTAGTTTTTCCCGTTTGGGTTTTTGTTTGAAATCGCTTTTCTCAATCGAAGTTAGAATTTGCGACAGAATCAAATTCCGCGCGGGTTTTTCGTCAAAATTTTGTTCCATTTTATTTTCCGCCCGCGAAAAATCATCTGCCGCGTCGCCGAAAACGCGCTCGAAAACTCGATTGACATTTGCGGTATAAAACGAAAGAGCCGAATCGAAATTCTCTACATTTTTGAAATTCATCCGCCGCGCAACAAGCAATTTTTTCTCCGTGTTTTCGGGAACGAGATGCGTTTGCAGACCGTGTTCCATTTGCAGGCGATGTTCGAGACGGCGCAGAAATTCGTAAGCGTCGGAAAGTTCGGAAAGCTCGGTTTCTGATAAAAGTTTGCGGTCGGCGAGCCGCGCGAGGCTGATTAAAGTGTGCGGCGAGCGAAGCCACTTGTCGCGCCCGCCGTAAGCCAATTGCAGGGCTTGCGCGATAAATTCGATTTCGCGGATGCCGCCCCGTCCGAGTTTGACATCAAAGCCGGTTTTCGCGGCATGTTCGAGATTGATTTTGTCTTTGGAAAGTTTGACGCTGCGAAGCGCGTTTTCGACAGTTTCGTTTGTCGAATAAACGCTCGGCACGAGTCGCCGCCAAAACTCCTTGAAAATTTTCGCATCGCCCGCGCTCGAACGGGCGCGAATCAAAGTTTGTCGTTCCCAAGCCTGCGACTGATTTTGATAATAGGAAATCGCCGCATCGAGCGAAATTGCCAGCGCGCCGACGCTACCGTGCGGGCGCAGCCGCAAATCCACGCGATATGCCGCGCCTTCGCCTATCTGACCGCCGACAATTTTTGTGACGAGTTCGGCTAATTTGATGAAATATTCGCGGTTGGTAATCGCGCCGCGCGCGCCTTTGCCGGAAGTTTCGCCGTCGCCCGAATAAACGAAAATCAAGTCAATATCGGATGAATAATTTAGCTCGCGCGAGCCGAGTTTTCCCAGACTGACGATGCAGAATCGCGCCGGTTTTTCGCGTTGTTTTTCGTTCTGTTCAAGCGGAATTCCGTAACGATTTTCGAGTTCCTGACGCGCAATCTGTAAAGCGTATTCTAAAATCGCATCGGCGAGATTGGAGATTTCTTCGGTCATTTCGGCGATTGTCCCGTGTCGGCGAATGTCGCGCAGGTAAATTCTTAAAAGCTCGCGCCGCCGAAAACGCGACAGCAAAACCTGCGGTTCGATTTGCGAATTGGTGAGCGAAAAACGTGCCAGCGATTCGAGCAGTTCTTCTTTCGAGCGCGTTAAATTCGAGTCGCGCTGTCGCTCAAGCCACGAAATATACGACGGGTTTTGCAGCAGCGTCACCGCCAGAAGCGGGCTGAAGGCAGCAATCGTCAAAACATCTGACAACAAAGAATTTTTCTTTTGAAGTTTTCTGATTTCTGCCGGATGAGCTTCAGCCAGTTGATTAAAAAAGCGTTTCGCGCCTTCCTCGTCAGGCAAATCCCGCATCGCCTTTAAGCCGGAAAAAGTTTCTGTGTCTGTTGCCATTTTCTTTCAAAATAAAATAAGTGAAACGGAAGTCGGCTTCCTTTCGATATTTTATAATGAATTCCGATTTGAAATGTATCAACCGCTAATTTTTATGCGAGTTTTACCGCAATTTCAAACCCGTTCCGCGCGGATAATTTCCGATTGTAATCGGGAGTTTTCCGTAAAATTCCTGCTTGCCCGTCAGCGCGTTAGCCGCTGCCCGCTGCAAACTCGGCATATCGCCGTAAGCGACGATATATGTCTGTAGTTCGGGCAAATCACGCAGAAAATACGGGTTGCCGAAACTGATGCCGATGGTCGGTTTATTCAGCCGAAACGTTTCGCGCAAAACTTTTTCGCCCGCCGTCGGCAATCCGATTGAATTTTTCGCGCCCGTCCGCACGCGCGCGAAAAGCCCTGCGATGACGACATCGGCGGCTTTGACTTTCGCCATCGCATCGGAAATTTCCCTGTCCGTCGAGCGTTCGTCGAGCGCGATTTTTTCGGCTTTGATGCCCTGCGAGCGCAGCGTCCCGATAAAAGAATTGCCGACAAAGTTGCGGTCTTCGCCGTTGGTAATACATAGCACGGCAACTTTTTTTCCGGCTTGCAGAGGCAAAAAGTTGCCGTCATTTTTGACCAGCGTAATTGCTTTCTGCGCGATTTCGTCGGTCAAAGCGCGCGATTCATTTGACGCGACAATCGTATCGATTTTCTCAAGCGGCGTGATTTTATTTTTCTCCAAACCGAGTTGATATTTCCAAGCGAGAATTTTTCGAACCGATTCGTTTAAACGTGCTTCGCTGATGCGACCGGATTTGACGGCTTCGCGCAAACCGCGCAAAGTCGCGTCCGGGTCGGCGGGTTTTTCCAAAATATCCGCGCCTGCTAAAACTGCGCGGACGGCGGCTTCGTCCTGGTTAAAATAAATTGTCAAACCGCTCATACTCATCGCGTCGGTCACGATTAAACCTTGAAAACCTAACTGCTTTCGCAGAATATCAGTTTGCACAACTGGCGAAAGCGTCGCGGGCATCGTCGCCGTTTGGCTGACGATTTCCGAGCCGACTTCCGCATCGCCTTGAATTGATTGTTTGAGCGGTTTGATTTCGGTCGGGTCAATCTGCGGCAGCGAAATATGCGCTATCATAATCGCGCCGACACCGCCCGCAATCGCCGCTTCGAACGGCACAAATTCAAGTTTATCCAGCCTCTCGCGCGAGACATTGATAATTGGAAGCCCGCGATGCGAATCAACATTCGTGTCGCCGTGACCGGGAAAATGTTTCGCCGTCGCCAAAACATTTTGGCTTTGCAAACCTTGAATAAACGCCGTGCCGAAACGCGCCACGTCTTCGGGATTTTCGCCGTAACTGCGAACGTTGATAACCGGATTGTCGGGATTATTGTTGACATCCATGACCGGCGCGTAAATCTGCTGAATGCCTAACGCTTTGGCTTCGCGCCCCGTAATTTCGCCGATTTTTCGGGCGTAATCGGGATTTCCCGTCGCCGCGACAGCCATATTCCAGGGAAAATTCACGTCGTCATTAAAACGCATGCCCATTCCGGTTTCCGCGTCAATCGAAATCAGCAGCGGAATTTTGGCGTTCTCCTGCATCCGGTTGACGAGCTGCACCGTTTCGTAAATCGGCGCGCCGAACAACACAAAACCGCCGATTTTATTTTCGACGACCTGCCGTTTCAGTTCAAGAAATTCCGCGCTGTCCTGGTTCATAAACGAAGCGTTGATGCCGACGTGAACCATCTGTCCGATTTTCTCGTCGTCGCTCATTTTCTTGAGCGTTTTATCCGCCCATTTCCAAGCCTTTTCCGACGGCTGAAATCTCTGCGCGGGTTGCGCCGGAACGCGAATCAACAGCGATTGAAAAAAGACAAAAACTAATAGAATTGCGACAATTTTTTTTGTAGAACGTAAATTCATTTTTGTAGCTAAATTGAAAATTTCATCGCACCGGATTTGATGCGTTCTCAACTTTTAAAATTTCAAATTGAAACGGCGTAATTAAGCAACAATCTTTATAAACGGAATTTTTAAATCTTCCAACTACTATTAAATTAACTTCATTGCTCAAAACTTTTTTATCTTTCTGCTCTCTCGTCCGTTGAACAGCGTCCCAAACTTCTTCATTTATTGATTTAACAATCGCAGCATCATTAGACTTTTCACAATTTGCGTCGTCGAACCACGAACCCTCAATGCCCATTTCAAGAGTTGCGCTTAATCGGACGATTTTGCCGTCATATTTTTCAGGATTATTTGCCAACTCGCAATAACTAAGAATCGGTAAATCTGCCGAAGAATTTTCATCATAAACAACGTCGAAATTTTCCACTGCCTTTGATTCTTGAGAATTAAAATAATTCAGCTTTAGATATAACAATGTAGCCGTTACGCACAATGCAAAGGTCAAAACAATAACAAATAACCAAGTTGTAAATCGTTTCATAAAACCTCTTTTTATATCGAAACATTTTCAACATCCGCGATTATTTCTGTTTGCGGAAAAATCATACTGACGGCATATCCAACGAACAGACAAACTAAAGTTCCGATTAAAACATACCAGGTCCAAGCGATGCTCGTATAAAATTTGACGCACAGCATCGTCATCAGCGATGCCAGCATTCCGACAATCACGCCGACTTGGTTTGCTCTTTTCGTCAACACGCCGAGCAGAAACGCTCCTAACATTGTGCCGTAAACAATCGAAGCAATCGTCAAACCGACCGTGAAAACCGAACCCCAGTTGCGGGCGAAAAACGCAATCAAAATCAGAACGATTCCCCACGCCGCCGTCAGCCAGCGCGACAATTTTAAAAGCGATTCGTCCGATGCTTTCGGATTTATCAAAGGTTTGTAAAAATCTAAAACTGTCGTCGAAGCCAGCGAATTTAGCGAGCCGCTTAAATTCGACATCGCGGCGGCGAAAATCGCGGCGATAACCAAACCGGAAATTCCGTGCGGCAGTTTTTCGACAATAAATTTCGGGAAAATTTCGTCGTTGGTCGGAAGCGTTTCGGTCAGCGGAAAATTTTGATAATAAGCGTAAAGCATCACGCCGATAGTCAAAAACAAAGCGAATTGAAACAGCACAAAGAAGCCGGAAAAAATCAGAGCCTTTTGGCTGTCGCGCTGATTTTTGCAAGTCAATAAACGTTGAACCAAAAGCTGGTCTGTGCCGTGCGAAGCCATCGTTAAAAAAGTTCCGCCGAACACGCCCGCCCAAAATGTGAACGGCAAACTAAAATCCCATTTGAACGAAAAGACCTGAAATTTTCCGGCGGGCGCGGCTTGCGCGACGATGCCGTCCCAGCCGCCCGGAACAAGATTCAAAAGCATATACGCGGCGACGAGCGAGCCGCCGATGTAAATTATCAGTTGAATCAAATCCGTCCAGATAACAGCGGAAATTCCGCCTTCAAACGTATAAACCAGAGTCAGCGCGCCGACAATTACAATCGATAATATCGTTAGATTTTCAGGATTCGTTAAGTGCAGAAAATTCAAAAAACTGTTGTCACCGGCTTGATTGAAAGACGCGCCTAAAACCGCGCTTAACACAATCGAAGCCGCAAAAATCCGCACGCCTTCCGCTAGAGCGCGCATCACCAGAAAAAGCGAAGCGGTAAAATTTTTCGTCGAAACGCCGAAACGATTTTCCAATAATTTATAAGCTGTCAAAAGGTCGCCTTTGAAATACGCGGGAATAAACAGCAAACTAATAACAAAACGGGCGATGATGTAGCCGATAACGACTTGCAGATAAGTAAAATTTCCGCCCTGTTCGGGCAGCGCGAATTTTGAATAAGCGATTGCCGGAACGCCGACGAGCGTCAAAGTGCTGGTTTCCGTCGCCACAATCGAAAGGCTGATGACCAGCCAATGAATATTTTTCGTGCCGACAAAATAATCTTTAACAGTCTGCTGCGACTTGCGGAAAAGTATTCCGAAAATCGTGATGCCGATTAGATAAAGCAGCAAAACCGCGTAATCAATTGCCGAAAATCCCATAAAAAGATTTATACCTTAAGATTTTAATTTCTGTATTGCCGATTCGACTGCAAAATTTGTTTCCCGCAAAGCCATTTGCGCCGTTTCAGAATTTACATTAGCACGAAACATAATCAGCGCAATCCGTAAATCGCCGTTTGATTTTTTCATCAAATTCCGGGCGGCTGTTTCATCCAAATTTGTTTCCGTCATTAAAATACGCAAGGAGCGTTCTTTTAGTTTAACGTTTGACGATTTCATATTCGTCATCCGGTTGCCTTTGACGTAGCCGAGACGAATCATCGCAACCGTCGAAATCATATTCAAAATCATTTTTTGCGCCGTTCCCGCTTTCATTCGCGTCGAGCCGGTAATCGCTTCCGCGCCGACGACGGCGACAATCGGAATTTCAGCCGCTTTTGTAATCGCCGAACCTGGAACGCAGGTCACGCAAGCCGTAAAACAGCCGATTGCACGAGCATACTCCAACGCGCCGATGGTGTAAGGCGTTC
>JBPCRW010000067.1:0-3741 GCA_050996405.1 Pyrinomonadaceae bacterium
GTCGCGGTCAATCGTCACCCAATCGCCGTCGCCTTCGACTACGTCGTCGTCTTTTATCTTTTGCGTTTTCCGACGCTGCGTGACGGCGTTGATTCCGATGACGTTTCCGGCTTTGCCTTTGAGCATACTCGCCGGAACTTCGACGGCGGTTATCAAAGTGTTGAAACCGGCGTAGGTGTCGCGCCCGCCGCGCTCGCTGAGCAGAGATAAATTCGGATGTCCCGGATTCATAATCGCCGAAGCAACCATCCGGTTTGCGCCCGTGTCATCCAAGAAAAACGGGTCGTCGGCAACACCGGCATAAAAACTAACGCCCGTTGCCGGGTCGGTCGTGATGACGGGCGGCGGTGCTTTGTATTCTTGATTTGAAACGGTCGTCGGCGCGGTAAATTTCTTGCCTCCGGGCAGTTCAATCGTCGCCGTCTGCGGCATCACGCGCCCAAGTCCGGGCGAGTAATAAACGTCAACGAAAGTATCGGGTTTCGCATCGCCCGTATTTTCAATCTCGAAACGGTAGCGAATGTTATGGTCGAAAATCGCCATCCCGAAATGCTCGCCCGAAACGATAAAGCCTTGAGTTGACATAACCAAAACGACTTTGGAATTGTCGTTCGGGTCTAAAAACGCATAGGTGTCGGCTAAATCCGCGCCTCTGTCCTGCGTAATAATCGGCGAATCAATATGGTCTGACGCGCTCGTGCGCGTGGTCGGCGGCGTTAGTTGAAAAGCCAACGCGCAAATTAGAGCGAATGCGCCGAACGCGAATATTTTTTTGTTACGAATCATTTTTTCTTTTACCCTCCCTATTTATGAAACCGCGCGGGCGGTTTCGGTTGTCAAATTTTAAGATTTTGCCGCGTCTTTACCTTTTCCGACGCGAGCCTTTTTTACGGAACTTTTTCAATAAAAGTGAACAGTTCGTTTGCATTGCGCTAGTGAACAAAACCTCGAACTTTCCGTCAGATTTGTTTTATTCGTCAATCAACAAATTGTTCCCGACTGCCAAGAAATCCGTTTTCCTATATCGATAAATGACCGCTCGCCGGATTTCTATTCCAAAATTCGCCGAAAAAATTTCAACCGGCGGCATAATGAAAAAAGTTTTTCGATTGCGAGTTTCGGAAATTCGTTTTTATTTTTCAGCGGTAAGCGTCGTTTCCGCATAGGAAGAAAGAGAAGCGACAGCGACAGCAACCTGCGCCGCTTCGCCCGCTTACCACGATGAAACGACGTTCAGCGAAAGTCGTCCGCCGAACTACGCTGCACAAGGTCAAAGGCTCGACCAATTCCGAATGGGTTCAGCCAATTTCCACCGCCGCAGAGCGAATTGCAGAAAGCCGCGCAGATTTTGAACGATGCAGAAAAGCCCGTCATTCTGGTCGGGCAAGGCGCGTTAAAAGCGGGTGATGAGATTGTCGAACTCGCCGAAAAACTCGGCGCACCGATTGTCAAAGCACTGCTTGGAAAAGCCGTCGTCCCGGACGATCATCCGCTGACGACCGGCGGACTTGGACTTTTGGGAACAACGCCTTCGCAGAACGCGATGGAAAACTGCGACGCGCTGTTGATGATCGGAATGTCTAGAAATCTCGATATAATTGCTGCCAGGAAAAGTGGTATCTTGTCGCTCGGCGTAACCTACGGCTTCGGTTCGAGAGAAGAATTAAGGCAAAAGCCGGAGCCGATTATATTTGCGACAATCCTTTGGAAGTTGCGAATTTTATAAAATTTTACAAACCCGATCTCATTTCGGCTTTGCGAAAATGATTCACGGTAACTGCCGTGAAAACAAGAAGCAATAGAAAAACCGCTCCTAAAAGCAATGCGTATGGAACGTATTGCAGAATATCATTCATCATATTAATCATAATTTTGTCTTCCTCGTCATCAACAAATTCGAGAACCTGATGTCGTTTCTCAAATGTTATATGCCGCGAGACTTCGATAAAATTCCATTTCCGAAAATATTTTTTTCAATCAAAATTGCTTTTCGCCGGCTACTCGATCAATTTGTTTTGGACGGCGTAGCGAATCAGTTCGGCGTTCCTGTTCATATTCATTTTCTCCAAAATCCGCACACGATAGGTGCCGACGGTCTTTTCGCTGATGTAAAGCGCGTCGGCGATTTCCCTGAGCGTTTTTCCTTCGGCGATCATCAGCGTTACTTGAAATTCACGGTCGGATAATTTTTCGTGCGGCGGTTTGCCCGCGTCGTCACTGTAGAAAAAAGCGAGTTGTTCGGCGATGGATTGGCTGATGTATTTGCCGCCCGACTGGACTTTGCGAATCGCCCTGACGAGTTCGGTCGGCGCGCTTTGTTTGGTGATGTAACCGCTCGCGCCGGATTTCAAAGCGCGGACGGCGAACTGTTCTTCGGCGTGCATACTCAAAATCAAAATTTTAATCATCGGGCGCAGGGCTTTAATTTCCGGCAGCAAATCAAGACCGCTTTTGCCGCCGGGCATCGTGATGTCAAGAATCACGACGTTAAATTTTTCGCTGCCGACAAGCCGCAAAACTTGCGCCGCGTTTTCGGCTTCGCCCGCCACCTGCATATCTTTTTCGTCGGTGATGATTTGTTTCAGACCCTGACGGACGACTGCGTGGTCGTCGGCGATTAAAATTTTAATCATATTTAATTCGCTTGCCGCGCCCCGTGCGGAATCGAAACCGAAACGCGCGTTCCGCCGCTTTCGACGCGGCTGATTTCAACCGTTCCGCCCAGCAGGCGCGCCCGCTCGCGCATTCCTAAAATGCCGAACGAATGCGGATTGCTCAACGCCTGCTCGTCAAAGCCGCGCCCGTTGTCTTCGACTTGAAAAATTATTCGAGAGCCTTCGTCCTGGAGCTTGATTTGAGCGCGGCTCGCGCCCGAATGTCTGGCGATATTGGTCAGGCATTCTTGAAGAATGCGGAAAATCGTCGTCTTTAAATTCTGGCAATCGTCGCTCTCGTCGAACTCGATTTCCAGCCCGCAGACGATTTTGGCGCGTTTTTGAAATTCGCCGACTTGCCATTCCATCGCGGCGGCGAGTCCGAGTTCGTCCAGCACGCCGGGGCGCAGTTCGGCGACGATTTTGCGGGTCATATCCATCGCCGCGTCAACAATCTCAAGCATCGTCGCAATTCGGTTTTTTATTTCCAGAGCGGACAAACTTTTTTCCGTGCCGCGATTTTTTTCTCCGAGCCTGACCAAATCAATTTTTAGCGCGGTCAAACTCTGACCGAGTTCGTCGTGCAATTCGCGGGCGATTTTTTTGCGCTCTTCTTCGCGGACAAACTGCAAGTGCGCCGATAAATCCTGAAGCTGTTTTTGCGAGGTGAGCAACTCGTCTTCGATGCGTCGCCGTTCGCTGATTTCGCCGCGCAAAATTTCATTCGCCCTGTTTAATTCGGCGGTGCGTTCGATGACTTTACCTTCGAGTTCGGCGCGGGCGCGTTCGAGCGCGGCTTCGGCGCGTTTGCGGTCGGTGATTTCAATCGTCGTGCCTTGATAACCGATCAGCTTTCCCGATTTATCGTAGTAGCCGAGCGCGTTTTCGGTGATCCAAATTGTGCTTCCGTCGCGCCGGTAAATTTCCGATTCAAACCCGGCGACCGACTCATTTTCTTCAATCAGCCGCCGAAACTCTCTGCGTCTGCCCGGTTCGACGTAAAATCGCGTGTTGAGGTTTTCGGCTTCGCGCATCAATTCGTCGGGCGAAGCGTAACCGAGAATCTCCGCCAGTTTCTGATTCGCCG
>JBPCRW010000156.1:0-9526 GCA_050996405.1 Pyrinomonadaceae bacterium
GTTGAGGTTTCGCCTTCGCTGATCTCGAACGTCACCGATTCAGTTCTCGACGAGGTTCGCGACTGGCAATCGCGTCCACTCGACAGCGTTTATCCGATTCTTTACCTTGATGCTCTTCAGGTCAAAGTCAAAAGTCAGGGCAGCGTTCGCAACAAAGCGATTTATCTTGCCTTTGGTGTAACGATGAGCGGGTTGAAAGAAGTGCTTGGCATTTGGGCGGCAGATACGGAAGGCTCAAAGTTCTGGATGCAAGTGATTACTGAACTAAAGAATCGCGGCGTGCAAGATATTTTCATCGCTTGCGTTGACGGACTCAAAGGTTTCCCGGAAGCCATCGAAGCAATCTATCCACAAACGCAAATTCAATTGTGCATCGTTCACCTGGTTAGACATTCACTTTTCTACGTCTCGCACAAAGACAGAAAAGAAGTGGCGACCGATCTGAAGATGATTTACCAAGCTCCAACTTTGGACGAAGCCGATTATCAATTGAATAAGTTCGCCGACAAATGGAAAACAGCCTATCCGATGGTCGTGCGGTCGTGGCAAATGAACTGGTCGCGCGTGATTCCGATGTTTTCATTCGCACCGGAAATCAGGAAGGCAATCTACACGACCAACACGATTGAGTCGCTCAATATGACTTTGCGAAAGATCATCAAAAACCGGGCGATGTTTCCATCCGACGAAGCCGTTTTTAAGATCATGTATCTTGCCTTGAAAAACATCAGCAAACGATGGACAATGCCGATACAGAACTGGAGCGGCGCGATGAATCAATTTGCCATACTTTTTGAAAACCAGCTGCCGAGCGGCAGCCTAACCAACAGCGCGTTTACACAAAATTTCTAACACCCTCCAAATAACTTCCTCGCAGTCGGATGCTTTTCTGAAACAGATTTTCAAATCATACCGTGATTCCCGCCGTGAAATAGATGCTATCGAAGAAAACTTTGTCGGATATCTGATTCGGTTTAATGAAGCGGATTTATTTTACACCAATCTTGCTTCGGCGCTTTGGAAAGACACTAATCTGCCCGACACGCCGCCGATTGCCGTAACAAATACAAGCGGGTATTTCTGCACTTGGGCGGCTTTGGGAATCGTTTTTTCCCCGCCCAGCAGCGAACATCATTTGCTAATCTCTCCCGACCTTTATCACGAATTCGGACATATCCTTCAAGCAATGAAAGTCGAGTTATTCGGGCAAAGATTTTTGTCCGAACTGAAATCGCATATTACGCAGCTCGAAAACAAAGTTAGAAGAACCGCCCGACCGATTAAAGAGGAAAGAATTTTGGATATTGCTTTTCGATGGAACAGCAGTTGGGCTGAGGAAGTTGCTTGCGACACGATGGCAACATTGATGTTGGGAGCGTCTTACGGTTGGTGCAACCTTCAGCTATGTTTGCAAAGTTCAAATGTTTTCGACGGCGGCGGAAAACATCCTTCCGATGCCGCCCGAACAAAACATATTTTGAATGTTTTACGGCGGTGCGGTTTTAATGGTGATGCGGAAAAAATTGAAAATTTATGGAATCAATATTTGCGAATTTCCGGGCAAACAATTTCCAAGTATTATGACGATTATCATCCCGACAGTTTATTTACCGCCGTCATGGAAGATGTCGAGCAGGCGATTAAAGATAATAATTTTGGCATCACCAATAGGAGTGCCACAATTGAAATTCTCGAAGAGGCTTGGAAAGAATTTCTTGAAAATACAAACAATTTTGATGAATGGGAGAAGAAGGCTATTACTAGGCTAAAAAAGAGTTTTACAAACCATAAGGAAAATAAAAACTAAACCACTCTGCACTTTCAGCGTAGAGGTTTGAAAAACGAGATCCGCTTGCGATAGATCCGAAATTGAGTAATGCCAAACTCGGAGAAATGTATTCAATCCTTTCAATCTTTTTCTGTAAATATTGCTGATCAACCAATTAAACACCGATTATTTGCATTTTTTCATTTGCTCCGACCGATTGAACCGGAGATGCCGCGCCATGCGTCGGAAAATAGCGGTTGCGAATTTTTAAAAACGGGTATTCGACCAGTTTCGCCGTTCCGATTCCGACTATAAAAGTTCCGAAAAAATACACGGCGGCGTAAAAATACCAATTATCGTTTCCGGTCAGATTTATAATCGCTTTGCAGAACCAATTCTGAAGCGGTATATTCCACAGATATATCGAGTAGGAATATGTGCCGAGATAAGCCGCAAATCCGGTGAGAGGTATTTTTGAAAAATCGCTTTTTAGCGCAAATATCAACAGACAGCCGCCGCCCATATAAAATAACGGGAAGCCGATGACGGCAATCCAAGCGTTCAGATTTAAATCAAACAAGAACGCCGGAAGCAGAAGAATGATTCCGGCAATTCCAATCCAATTTTTATATCGTCGGAGAAAAGCGTTTTCGGAAAACTCATGAAAATGCCAGAGATAGGAAATTAAGACACCGAACAGAAGCGAATCCATTCGCAGATGCGTCGGCTCTACATTTCTGGCGTATTGAAAAGGCAGCAACAACACCGTCAGCAAGCGCATCGCCAGACAAGCGACGGCGACGAGCGCGAAAATTTTCGGAATCAACCGGAAAGGATTTTCGGCAACGCTCTTTCGATAGCGCAACAATCCCAAAAACAAAATACATAAAGCGATGTAGAAATGTTCTTCGACCGCCAAACTCCAAGTGTGTTCCCACAAATTCGGCGCGTAGTTTTGAACGAAAAATAGTTCGCCGAGCAGTCCGAGACGATAAAAATTCGTCTTAAAAAAAACGGCGGCAGCGCAGGTTACGATTAGTAAAAACCAAAAGGCGGGATAAATTTTGAAGCCGCGCCGGATGAGAAAACGCTTGATGTCGAGGTCGTTGGTTTTTTGATATTCCCGAAACAGCAGACCTGAAATCAAAAAACCGCTGAGGACGAAAAACAAATCCACGCCGACCCACCCGCCTCGATTCCAGATTGCCGTAAATTTATTAAAAAAAAGATTTGTCTCCGGCGGGCAGATGGTCATATGACTTCCGATGACCAGCAAAACGGCAATCGTCCTCAGCAAATCCAGTTGAATGATGCGTTTTTGAAGCGGTTTATCCATAAATTTTTGATTGAATAACTTCCGGCTAGTGAGAAGTAAATTCATGAAGGGTCAAACCGAAAAGAGCAAGTTGAGCCGAGAATAGCGATTATCGGCTGTCAACAAGCCCGTGAACCTTATTATTAAACGGGGCGCAAGGACTATTTACTTCCGCCTGTTTATATAAATCTGCAAAAAACCTTTTTCTCCATATTTCATTTCGACACAGCTTTGAAGTTGCGAAATTACTTTGAACATCATCCGAATGAAATGTCTAGCGAAGCACCGGCTAAGTTTGCTCATCTCCGGTTGAAGTTTTGAGTATGTTTAAATATGCAATATGAAAGCATATCGTCCTCTTTTCAACATCGTTTAGTTGAAATAAAAAGTAAATACAAATGCCTGCTCAACTCGACTTACAACCTCTTTAATACTTTCCGGTTAACTTGAAATCAGAAATATCGCCTGTTTGCAACGGTTTTCTCAAATGCCCGCTCCCTACTTCCAATTTTCAAACGTCAGATTTCCACCGTTTATTTACCCTAAAGTTGCCGCCGGATAAAATCTTACCCGTAACCGGCAGCGTAGCGACGAACGTCTTTGTTTTGGTTTCAAACAACGCAGACAATGTAATCTTTCAAATACGGTGGAACCGTAACCGCACTGCTTAGGATTTCCGTCACTGCGCCCTCCAATAATTCTGCCGCCGCTCGTTCGTCCCGATCTCTTTGGTGACCGTTAGCGCAAGTGAGCATCAGTTCTGACGAATCGGAGATGATTTCCGCATCGCATTCGTCACAAATCAGCATCGACTGGGTATCGGCAGGCGTTCCGGCGCGTAACCAATCGGGCGTTTTGGCTGATTGTTCTTTGATAAAAAGGCGTAATTGGTGAAGGCTCACCCACTGCCGGAATTTATTGGACTCTTTGAGTGCCGCGTTTGTGATGCGCGAAGTTTTTTTCGCCTTGGTCGCCATTTCCCACAGTTTCAAATCTTCTTTCCAAATCAACTCCGAATAATTTGACGCGAGCCATTTGACCGTTTGGCGAAAAAGCAGTTTTCGTCGCCCGGTAAATTTTCGCCGAAAATGTTCCTTTTCGGTTTCAAAGTAGATGTCCTTCTCCTCCCATTTACCAACGATTTCGATTATTTGTTTTAGTAAATCTTTCGCTCCTTCTTCGGTCGCTGCATTTGCAGCTTCCAAAATTTCACTTGAGACTTTTTTTAGGTTGTGCAGCCCGCGATTACGCATTTTTACTAGACCTGTAAAAATTTCGCGCCATTTTTCGGGCATCTCGATCCCATGTTTTTTAGCCGCGTCGGAAAGTTCTTTCAATTGCTTTTTGGCTTCTTCGAGCTTTGCGCCTTGCGCCGCGTCCCAGACGAAATAGTCCTTCAAATCGGCGATGTATTGTTTCTCAACGCCCTTTTTCGCCAAAAACTTAATTGTATTTTTTAAATAGGCGGAAATCATATTGCCGTCCGGCAGGCGCAGCTCGAATTTGTTGCCTGCGCTATCAACGACAAATCCGAAGCGGATATAATCGGGAAAACGGCGATAGCCTAAATCGAGCGCGGCGACGGGCAGCGACGGATCTGGAATAATTTTTGGCGGCGGCTCTTCGACAGTTAAAATTAATCGCCACTGCCAATTCTTTAAGCGCGAGATTTTGCCGACCAGCGTGACCTTTTTGACAAATCCCGCTTCCGGGAAAAACGGACACCTCCACACGCCCGTGAAATTAACGGAGAGGCGCGATTTGCCGACGAGGTAATGACCGTGCAGCGGCGTTTTGTTGCGCGAACGGTTACTTTCTCTTTTCACGCCGACGCGCATTGCGAGCGGTTTTCGGCGTAGCTTTTCGTTCCGAGAATCTAATTCGGTTAACAGCTCTGCGAATTTTACGCCGCCCGATTTGAATCTTTTTGAAAAATTCACCGTTTGAATTCCTTTTTTGAAATGAAGCGTTCCATTATTTTTGTAAGCAAGACCCATTGCGCTCTCAGCCGCCATCCGAAGATTTTCAAGGTCGTTGTAAAGAACCTTCGGACTTTGCGCTTTCCACGTCGCCAAGGTAGTTTTCTTGCGCTCGGCGCGGATTTGGCTCAAAGCGTTTTTAACCTTTCTGTCATCAAGCCTTTCTTTTCTAAGCCGAGCGAGTTCCGTTTCGAGCGTTGTAACTTGCTCGTCAAAAGCGCGATAAGCGGCAACAATTTCATTCCACACATTTTTGAGCGTTCGGGCTTCCGCCCAAAACTCCTCGCTCGTTTCAATCCGGCTAATTAGGTATGACGTAGGTTTTTACTCGCCAATCGGGTCTTAACTTTTCAACTCCAAGCATCTTTTAATCTGGGCAAATTCGGACATTCTTTTGTTCGTCACAGCTTTCCCAAAATTGAATGCGGCAAATTAAATGTCCGTTTTTTTAAGCGTTAGCCGAAAAATTGCTCCCTGTGCAGTGTTTTCCGCCGTCAGACTGCCTTCGTGCTGCGCGATAATTTTGTGCGCGACCGAAAGTCCGAGTCCCGAACCTTTGTCTTTGGTGGTGAAAAATGGATCGAAAATTCGTCCCAAGACGCTTGCCGGAATACCACCGCCCGTATCTTCAATTTCGATTGCTACTGTATCTTTTGTTTGAAAGGTGCGAAAAATGAGCTTTCCGCCGTTCGGCATCGCCTGCAAAGCGTTAAGATTCAGATTCAATAAAACCTGCTCGATTTGTTCGCCGTCTAGAGCAACCGGCTGTAAATCCTTCGCCAGATCTTTTTCCACAATGACATTCTGCGCCGCCGCTTGTTGCTCCAGCAGTTTGATAACCGATTCAATTATTTCATTGACGTTTATCATAGATTGGACGAGTTTCGGTGGGCGGGCAAAGCGGACGAATTCCTGCACCAATTTTTCTATCCGATCAACTTCGTGTTTAGCGATTAGCGCAAATTCACGGCGCGGGCTGTCTGCCGCCAGCTCGTCTTCGATAATTTCGACCGCGCCTTTGATTGCGCCGAGCGGGTTGCGAATTTCGTGGACGATTCCGGCGGAAATTTCACCGAGTGCGCTCAAGCGTTCGGCTTGCAAAAGTTGTTCAAAAGTTTGGCGCAACTCCATATAGGAGCGTTCGAGTTCGGCAGTAATTTTTTCGGCGCGTTCGTGTTCGCGGCGGTTGCGGTCGCTTAAAACTCCGGCAACGGCGGCGAAGAAAAAGAATAAAACAATTTCGGCGTATTGATTGAGCGCGTATTCGGGTTGATGATGCCACTGAAAAAAGATGTGCGGCAAGTATGCGGCACTGGAAAACAGAGCCGCCAGCAGGCTGCCGCGTAAACCGAATAATAAAGATGCCGCGACAATCGGCAAATAGTAAAGTCTTTGATAAACCTGATGCGCCGTGATGCTGTCAAGCGGCGTTAAAAAATGCAGCGTTGAAATTAAAATGATTACGCCGCCGATAAGCGCCATTTTCCACCAATCAGGGCGCATCAAATTTCTTCCGCGCCTCCTGCCGAAGAACCGGCTGCCGACGCTTGCGCTTCGATTTCCAAGCCATATTTCTGCATCCGGTAAAGCAACGCGCTGCGAGTGATGTTGAGATACCGCGCTGCGTGCGTCCGGTTGCCGCCCGTCATTTCCAAAGCGCGGCGCAAAATTTCCTTTTCCATCTCTTCGAGCGAAACGCCGTCGGGCGGCAACTCGAACAGCACGTTTCCGGTATTTTGGCGCGGGCTGCGAACATTTTCCGGTAAATCTTCAACCGCTATCCGCTCGTCGTTTGAGAGAACCGTCATTCGCTCGATTAGATTTTCAAGCTCACGGACGTTGCCGGGGAATGAATAATTCGAGAGCGCGGCGAAAACTTCGCGCTCGATTTTTAGATTTTCAAATTTATATTTCTTTTTGGCTCTCTGTAAAAAATACTGGATTAAAAGCGGGATGTCTTCGCGCCGCGTCCGTAAGGGCGGCAGATTGATTGGCACGACTGCCAGTCGAAAATATAAGTCCTCGCGGAAAGTGCCGTCTTCAATCATCGTTTCCAGATTGCGATTCGTCGCGGTAATAATTCGCACGTTAACTTTGCGCGATTTGTTTTCGCCGAGGCGGACAATTTCCTGTTCCTGCAAAACTCTGAGCAGGCGCGGCTGCAAGCCCAAAGGCATCGCGCTGATTTCGTCTAAGAAAAGCGTGCCGCCCGTCGCTTCTTCAAATTTGCCTTTCGCGTCCTGCGTTGCGCCGGTAAATGCGCCGCGCCGATGACCGAAAAGCTCGGATTCAATCAAACCTTCGGGGATTGCCGCGCAATTGACGGCGATAAAAGGTTTTTCGGCGCGGCTGCCGGAAAAATGTATGCCTTTCGCAATCAATTCTTTGCCCGTTCCCGACTCGCCCGTGATTAAAACCGTGATGTCGGTTTTTGAAACGCGCTCGACCAGATTCAGAACCTCGCGCATTTTCATCGAATCGCCGACGACGTTTTCAAGCCGAAAATTTTCATTCACCAAACGACGCAGGCGAATGTTTTCTTCGACTGTTTCACCAAAGCTCAACGCCCGTTCGATGTTTAGCAAAATTTGGTCGCGGTTAAACGGTTTCGTTATATAATCAAATGCTCCGGCACGCATCGCGGCGACCGCCGTTTCAATTTCGCCGAAAGCCGTAATGACAATCACCGGCGTTTCGCGGGCGACGGCTTTCAGCCGGTCGAGCAAATCCAAGCCGGAGAGCTTCGGCATTTGCAAATCGGTGATGACGCAATCAATTTCGTCGTTGGTAAAAATTTCGAGCGCGGCTGCGCCGTCGGCAACGGTTAAAACGCGGTAGCCTGCTTCGATGAGCTGGAATTCCAAAACGCGCCGCAAATTTTCATCGTCGTCGGCGAGCAGAATAGTTTTTGTTTGTTTGGCGGGCGGCATTTGATTCACAGTTTAACCGTTTGATTCGAGTTTTGGGTGTTGAGCCAGGCTTCGAGTTCCTGCAAAGTTTTGACGGCTTCCGCTGTTTGTCCGGCGCGAACAAGCTCGCTGAAATGCAGATATTTTTTGGCGAGTTCGTCAATCTGACGCGCGTCCGCACCGATTTCTTCAGAGAGATGCGCCGCCGCCTCGTCCAATATGACCGAGTTGCGGCTTTGAAGCTGTCGCGCGTGGCTCAAAATTCTGAGCGCGGGACGGTCAAGCTGTCTCTGAAAAGCAATCACGGCTTGTTCGAGCGCGCGAACTTCCCGCTCTCGCCAGTTCGCTCGCCAGAGATATACGCCGAACGCCACCGCCAGCACGAAATACACGAGGCGAAAAAAAACGGTCGTCGGATTCGGCTCAAAAATTTCCGCCCAAAACCCGTGCGAGCCGACTTCCGGTCCAATCTCGGCGTGCATCGCCGCGTCAACAATCCACATCGCCGCGCCCAAGCTGACTCCGAATAAAATTTCCTTATATCGCTTTAACATCGGAATTATATCTCCTTAAAATTTATAACTTAAAGTGCAAGCTAACCGAGGAGAGTTACAAAACTTTAGATCAAATCCGTCTGAATCAAGTTGTTGAAATCAGATTTTCGCCACCTTTCATTTTAATTATATTTGATGCGCCGCCGAGCCGCTAAAAACAACTTTCCGTAGAACTCGATGATCTTCGCCGAATCTGCAAAGCGCGTCGCAATGCGCGTGCAAATCGTCAAATGTAATAAACGCAAATGAATTATCGGCAACTGTCGAGCGGAAAGCGGGACGCGCCAGTTGTGCGACGACTTCTTTAGCGCGTGCGCTCGGCGCGACCAAATAAAAGTGGCACGCGCAATTTTCGACCGGAATCGAACGCGCTAAATCCTCCAGACGTAAAATCCCTGAATAAATCGAAGTGCTTTTTTCAACTTCAAACGCGCTGACGATTTCGCTCGTGTCTTTTTTAAGCCAAATCACGTCAATCAAACTAACCGTATCGCGCACGCCGCGACGAATCGAGCGAAAGGCTTTCATCCTGGCTTCGCTTCCGATAAACCAGGTGTTATAGACCGATTCCGAATCGCTTTTATATTGTCCGATTAAATTAGTCAGTAAAAAATTATCCATCGCACTATCGCTTGCTCCTTTGCAGCTTGCAAATCTTATTCCTTGAATTTTGTTGGAATTAACGCGGCTTTATCAATGCCGAATATATTTTAACAGCTTTCCAGTTGTCCGATAACGAACAGTAGCTGTCTGATAACAAACGGAGGAAAGAATTCCATCCAAGTAAAAAATCGGCTTCGACACGAAATTCAAGAGTATTTTGTTGTTAAAGGTAGGTATTTTCAAGGAAGGTATAAGTGTTGCTCTTAGCCTGCAATAATGGTTAGGTTGAAATTTTTACGCGGAATTGCGCTTGACCGCGAAGAAAAACGAAAAATCAAGAAATTAGTGCTTATTAACTTTGGAGAGGAGAATGAAGCATTAAAAAAATTCTATATAAT
>JBPCRW010000178.1:0-15608 GCA_050996405.1 Pyrinomonadaceae bacterium
TAGTTCATTAAACCTGTCGTTAAAAAAAGAATTGTAAAAATAAAAAAGATTCGCCGCATCGTGTTTCCTCAAAAATGAATTCGCCGAAATCTTTGATGCGGTTTCATGCGCTTTGGGTGAAACAAAAAAGAGCAACGCTTTTGTTCGCTGCTCTTTTCCCTATCAATCTCTACTTAACTTACCACTGCACCGAACCTTCTTTCGACGTATCGATGCTTGCGCCGTCAACGCCTTCGTTAAAAAGAAAAATCTTCAGTTGGTCAAACAGAAAATCGTGCGAATCCGGATTGGAAACGTCCAAGCCGAAATGATTGATAAGCTGCTGCTGTTTTTTTATCCATTCCTGCCAGCAAGTTTGACAGATTTCATTATAAACGCGCTGACCGAGTTCGTTCGGAAACGGTGCGAATTTCATCTGTTCGCCCGCGCGTCCGCAACGCGCGCACTTAAATTTATCGCTTGAAAATAAAGCCATTTTAAAACTCCTCAAGAAATTTTATAACCACAGATTAACACAGATGAACGCGGATAAGAAAAATCGAAAAAACATCGGCGTTTATCCGCGTCAATCTGCGGTTAAATTTCTTCCGCCTGCCTAATCGCCGCCAAAACTTCTTCATCGCTCGGCTTAAACAAACTGACGGGCTGAACTTTGCGATAAGCGATTTTTCCGTCTTTATCGACGACGACGACCGCCCGCGCCGCGCGTTTCGGAAGCCAGGATTTCACGTCGTATTTTTCGACGACTTTGCCTGTTTCATCCGATAAAAGCGTGAACGGAAAATTATTTTTTTCGACGAAATCTTTATGCGACTCAACCGAATCGGTCGAGATACCGGCAATCTCCGCGCCGGTTTTCGTATAATCCGCCCATTTGTCGCGCACCGAACACATTTGTTTCGTGCAAACCGGCGAATTATCGGCAGGATAAAAAAGCAGAACGACTGTTTTTCCGCGCCGTTCGGATAAAGTCCAATCGTTTCCATCGCCGTCTTTCAATGTAAAATCCGGTGCGGTTTCTCCAACTTTCATAATGTTTTTTGAAAATCTCGAATATCTTTAAAAGGCTTTTCCGCATCGGTAAAATCAGGACGATAATAATGCGAAGCCGATTCGTATTCCTGCATAAAACCTGTCTCCATTTCTAAATCTTCCAAAATTTCAATCGCCTTAAACCATTCTCTTTCCGAAATCCGGCGCGAAAGCAAAATGTAGCGTTTGTCCGTCGCGGCTTTGTTCGTCGCGTAATATTGCGCCATCAAACTGACGGCAGTTTTCGGCGAAAGCTCGTCGCGTATCCAGCGCAGGTTTTCCGCGATTCCCGCCAAATCATTTGGCAAAACCAGCAGACGAATTACTAAACCGCTTTTCAATAAACCATCGTCGTCATAAATTAATTTATCACCCGTCTGCCGAAACATTTCCTTTATCGCTTCGCGCGCAAAAGTCGTGTAATCGCGCACTTTTGAATATTGAAAACCCGCGTCATTTTCGGCATATTTCAAATCGGGCAGATAAACGTCAACGATGCCGTCCAATAATTTCAAGACTTCAACCGAATCGTAAGCGTTCGTGTTATAAACAATCGGCAATTTCAAACCTTTTTCGGCGGCAATCAAAATCGCCCGCGCCATCTGCGGAACGAAATGCGTCGGCGAAACAAAAGCGATATTGTGACAGCCTTTCGCTTGTAATTCGAGCATCATTTCCGCCAGCCGTTCGTGCGAAATTTCATTGCGTTTCTGCGTTTTCCAGGTCTGCGAAATTTGATAATTCTGGCAATAGACGCAGCGCAGATTGCAGTTGCCGAAAAAGATATTTCCCGCGCCGTTTGTTCCCGATAAAACAGGTTCTTCGCCAAAGTGCGCCGTGTATGACGAAACAATCGGAAGCCGACCCGAATAACACGCGGCGATTTCGTCATTCAGACGATTATTGCCGCAATCTTTCGGGCAAATCACGCAGGATTCGAGAAGTTTTTCGAGCCGCAAAACTCTTGATTCAAGTTCGCCCGCGCGATATAGTTCTAAAAATTTCGGTTCAGTCATATATCAACTATCAACGCTGAATGATGAACATGAATTTAAAACAAACTTTTCTTATTTCAGCGTTTATCATTTAGCGTTTATCAATGGTCTTCAGTCTTTCGTTTTCTCTATATTTTCGTCAATTATTTTTGTGTAGCGGCTGATAATTTCGCGCGGCGCGACGGTTTTCGCCAATCGCCACGTAAAATCCATTTCGGCGTTTATTGTCGCCGTCGCCATTCTGGTTTCGCGCACCATCAAAACGCTGCCCCAAAAAATATACATAATGCCGATAATTCCCACCGGAATCGGAATCCAGCGATACGACGTAAAAAATGATGCAATCGCAATCGTCACGCTGGTCAGAATAAAAAGACACAAGCCGAAATAAAAAGCGACCATCGCGCGCTGCAAAATCCGCGAGCGGCTGGTTACTTTGTCGAGCAGATTAACCACCGTTTCGAGCCGCGCGTCATACAGTGGAATCGTCTTTTTATCTTCGACCGAAATCAACTCGCTCAAACGTTTTTCGAGTTCGCGCGCGCGGTCAATCACGCGCCCCAATCTGGTCGAAGTCGAAAGCACAAGCGAACCCGTCGCCGAAATAAGCAAAGTCGGCGTAACCATCGCCGTCAAAAATTCAATCGTCGAATTCAGCGCGTTCGGATTAACGTTTATCAAATCGCCAGCCATAAAAATCTATTTTAACGCAAAGTTTTTCCTTAGCAGATTTTCAATAATTTTTACGATTTTCCGCAATCCATCCGCATCTGTTTCGTCGAAATCATTTAACTTATCGCTGTCAATATCCAATACGCCGAAAACTTCGCCCGCCGCGTCGAAAATCGGCAGAACAATTTCGGATTTTGACGCGCCCGCGCAAACGATGTGTCCGGCAAATTCGCCAACATTCGGCACAATCACGATTTTTTTCGTCGTCAAACAATGTCCGCAAACGCCTTTGTCAAAATCAATCCGCGTGCAGGCAATCTTGCCTTGAAAAGCGTTTAAGACAAGCTGATTTTCTTTTTTCAGATAAAATCCGACCCAGAAAAAATTAAACGCTTCTTTTAAAACCGCCGCGATATTCGCCAGATTTGCGACCAAATCCGTCTCGTCCGAAACCAACGCTTCCACTTGCGGCGCGATTTCGCCGTAGATGATTTTCCTGTCCGATGTTTTTGAAAAAGCTAAACTTTCCGCCATATTTCGAGTTTATCACGAAAGAGTTTAGCCACGAATTACACGAATTACGCGAATAAAGAATCAATTATTTTATTTGTGTTATTCGTGTAATTCGTGGCTAAAACTTCTTTGTGATAAATTTAAAACAATGTTGGAAAAAGAACTGGAAACGGCGATTGAACTGGCGCGAAAAGCTAGCGTTTTAATCCTGGATTTTTACGAAAACGGTTTTGAAATTGAAGAAAAAATCGGCATTGACAATTTCGCCGAACCCGTCACGATTGCCGACAAACTCGCCAGCAAATTGATTGTCGAAGGCTTGCACGAAACGTTTCCCGACGACGCGATTTTGAGTGAAGAAGAATCGGACGACACGGAAAAACGTTTGTCGAAAAAACGCGCGTGGATAATTGACCCGATTGACGGAACGCAGAGTTTTGTTGATAAAGCCGGAGATTTCGCTGTGCAAATCGGCTTGACGGAAAACGGCGAATCCGTTTTAGGCGTGGTGCTTTTGCCGTTTTACAACTGTTTATATTTTGCCTCGAAAGACGCGGGCGCGTTTGCGGTTGAAAAAAACGAGTCGCCGAAACGATTGCGGGTTTCGGATAAAACCGATTTTCCGGCAATGAATCTCGCGGTTTCGCGCAATCATTTAAGTCCGAAAATGTCGCATATCGCAAAAGATTTAGGCATCGGCAAAATTACCAAACGCGGCTCGGTCGGTTTGAAAGTCGGCTTAATTGCAGAAAAAATTTGTGATTTGTATATTCATCTTTCCCCGCGCACAAAATTCTGGGATACTTGCGCGCCGCAAATAATTTTAGAAGAAGCGGGCGGAAAATTAACCGATATTTTCGGCGGGAAAATTCGTTACAATTTGCGCGACGTTCAGAATCATAACGGAATTGCGGCATCAAACGGCGCAGCGCACGAAAAAGTTATCACGAGTTTGAAACCGCTGCTTGGTAAATTCGGACGTTTGCGCGTCAAAGCAAAAAGTCGTCCGTAATTTAATTCATCATTTCAAAACGCGCGGCGTATATTTGATTTTTACCGTGTAAATTCTTTGATTTCAAATTCAAACGCGACGACAGCGCGTGTTGCCATATCGATAAAAAAACCCGTTTCGACAACGCCCGTCAGATGTTTTAATTTCCGCTCCAACCGCGCCGCGTCATCGCCGGAAAATTTCAAATCGGCGATGTAATTTCCGTTGTCGGTGATGACGATTTCATCGTTTTTGACGCGCAAAACAGGATTGCCGAATTTTTTCAGTCTTTCTAAAGTTGACTCAAAACCGAAGCGCGCAATCTCGACTGGCAGCGGCATTTTTTCGCCCAAACGATTGACCATTTTCGTATAATCGGCGACGACGATAAATTCCTTCGCCCGCATTTCGACCAGCTTTTCGCGCAACAGTGCCGCGCCCGCGCCTTTGATTAAATCTAAGTTCGGCGCGATTTCGTCCGCGCCGTCAATCGCAATATCGAGTAATTGTGTGTCCAAATCTTCGCACATAATTCCGTTTTCACGCGCCAGGTTTTCGCTTTCGACGCTCGTCGCCACGCCCGTGATATTTTCGAGTTCGCCCGTTTTGATTTTTCGCGCGATTTCCAAAATCGCATATTTCGCCGTCGAACCCGTGCCAAGCCCGACGCGCATTCCGCTTTTCACAAATCGGGCAGCGCGTTTCGCCGCTTCTGCTTTCAAATTTTCGAGATTCATAAATTTTGCATTTTAATTTAACGCATCGAAGCGGAAAAGAAAATTCCGTTTTGATTTGTGGTAAAATCTGGCTATGAAATTCCTGCACATTTCCGACGTGCATTTAGGCTGCACGCGCTATCAATTAAGCGAATCGCCGCGCGATTTTTTCGATGCGTGGTTTGACGTTTTGGAAAAACACGCCATTGCCGAAAAAGTTGAATTCGTTATCATTTGCGGCGACTTTTTTCACAAACGCCACGTTGACCCGCAGACGATGAATCACGCTTTTTACGGTTTGCAAAAACTGCGCGAAGCGGAAATTCCGGTCGTCGTTATCGAAGGCAATCACGACCAGCATTACAATGACGTGCGGCACAGTTGGCTGCGCTCTTTAAACGATTGGGGTTTGATAAAACTGCTCGAACCGGATTCGGACGACTCGAATAAATTTAAAATTTGGGATGAACTAACGAAAAGCGGCTCGTTCATTGACATCGGGCGCGCGCGCGTTTTCGGCTCACACTGGTATGGCGCGGCGGCAAACGTGGCGATTCCGATGATTACAAAATCAATTCAGGAAAATCGCCGCGAAAATGCGTTTCATATTTTGATGCTGCATACGGATGTCGAAGGTCATCAGACGCATCCGATTCCCGCGTTGAGTTTGGCGAATCTGAAGGAATTAAAAGCGGCGGTCGAGTATGTCGGACTCGGACACACGCATAAATATTACGAAATTGATAACTGGGCGTTTAATCCAGGCTCGCTCGAAGTCACCAGCATTGACGAATACCGCGAAGAACACGGCGCGTTTTTAGTCGAAGTGACGGGCGAAAATCAAATTACGGCGCGGCATCTCAAAGATTACCGGCAACGCCCGTTTCAACGACTAATTTTTGATGTTTCCGGTCGTCCCGAACCTAAAGACGTTACTGAAGGCGTTTTAAATCTGGTCAAAACGGAGGCAAAAACTTTTGATGAAAAACAGCCGATTATCGAAATCACTTTGCGCGGACATTTAGGATTCAAAAATTCCGATTTAGAAATTCAGGAAATCCGCGAAAAAGCGCAAAAACTGACAGATGCTTTGCACGTTCGCATCAAAAATCACTCCGCGCCGATTGAATACGCGGTCGCGGCTGATGCGGGAGAAGATGTTTCACGCGAAGAATTGGAACGTCGTGTGATTGAAGATTTGATAGCACGTCAACCGCGCTACAATCTTCGCGTTAGAGAAATGACCGATGTCATTATCGGCGCAAAACGTTCTGCGCTTAATGACGAACTACCGGAAAAAATTGTAGATTTCATTTCGTTAAAGTTAGCAGTAAGCGGTGAGCAGTAAGCAGAAAAGAGCAGAACTGCTCACCGCTTACTGCTCACCGCTCACTAAAAACCATGTCTGAAAACACAGAAAAAGTTCTCGGCGTAAAATTTCTGCCGATTTTTCCTTTGCCGGTCGTGCTGCTGCCGAACGAACTGTTGCCGCTCCATATTTTCGAGCCGCGTTACCAGCAAATGCTGCGCGACATCGGACTTGAAAAAAATCTGTTCGGCGTGTCGTATTTTGATGCGCGGGAAACGGATTCGTCGAAACCCGAAACGGGCAGTTTCGGTTGCGCGGCGGAAGTTCGTGAAACGCAGATACTCGCGGGCGGGCGGTCGAATATTATTGCAATCGGCGTTATGCGTTATCGTTTGGAAAATTATGTCGAAGCGAATGAACCATATGCGGTTGCCGAAATTTCGTTTTTTGAAGACGATGCGGAAGACGAAAATCTGATTAAACCGCTTGCCGACGAAGTTTTCGCGCTGTTTATGCGAATCGCCAATGCCGCCAACGATTTGAGCGGCGCGCGCGGAAAATTTCCAGATTTGCCGCAAGCCGAACCGCAGCAGCTTTCATTTCTGGTCGCCGCCGCATTCAATCTTGAAGCGAAATTAAAATATGAATTACTGGAAACGCGCTCGACGATTGAGAGGCTTGAACGCCTGCGCGAAATCCTTCGCGGTTCGGTCGAAAAAATCGAAGACAGCGCGGCGATTGCAAAAGTCGCCAAAACAAATGGTCACAGCAAGAAAAAGATAAACCTTGAATAGTGGTAAATGGTAAATAGTGAATGGTGAATGAAATCTAAGTAAAGATATGTAATTCTGCTACTTAAATTACAATCAAAAAATAAATTCCCTTCAATTCACCATTCACTATTTACCACTATTTACCACTATTCATTAGTTAAACTTTTCTTGAAAAAATCAATCACCTGTCGCTCATAAACTTCGGATTGCGCGAGCGGCGCGTTTTTAAAACCGTAGCCGGAAGTCGTCAAATCGAGTTTTGATTCGATTTCATTGGAATCCGAAAAACAATTTCGCACCTCGCGCGTGGAATCCTGAAAATCCGGCGCGTCCGTTCCGGCAAGCAGTAAAATTTTGCGGTTTTGGATTGATTTGGCAACGCTGCACAAAGGTTCGTGATTGTAGCAATTGCCTGTCGAATAATAAAGACTCGTTCCTCCGGCGGCGATTTTTGAAGTTAGCGAACTGGCAAACGGAAAGCGTCTGCCGATGACCGAAGCGAGCATTTCATCCGACGAACGCGGCGCGGAATCAATCACTAACGCTTTGACATTTTCGTTTTTAGAAGCCGCCGAGACAGCCGCCAGCGCGCCGAGTTCGACTCCGTAAACGCCGAAATCCTTGCCGACCAGTGGATTGTTCGACGCGCTTTTCAGCCCGCGCAGAAAATCCAGAGCCGCCGTTACGTCGTCCGATTCGCAGCCGCCGAAAGAAGTTTTTTTGACCAAAGGATTTTCTCCGTGACCGCGTTCGTCCGGCATCAGAATCGTAAAATCCGTCGCTTCGTTAATTTTTACGCCGAGGTCTAACATCCATGAGCGGTCAGTCCCGTAACGATGCAATAGAATTATCGCCGGAGCGTTTTCGCGTCCGCGCAAAAGCCATCCGCGCGCCTGCGTGCCGTCGCGGTTTGACCAGGTTTCGTCTGTCACCTGCGCGGCGCGCGTGCTGAGCAGACCGTATTTTTCCGGCGTGACTAAATAGCCTGTTTTAGGCGCGTCGGCGGCATTATGAACCAGCCAGATTGAAGATGCCGCCGCTGCCACGAAAAGCAGAATAACCACCGGCAGCAGAAGCCGGAAGAAACTTTTGAAAAGTCGTTTTTTTGAAGCCATAACTTTTTTATGCATTGCTGCGTCTTATGTATGTAAGACTTGTGGAATGATGTGCAACTTGGAAGTGATTTCGGGAGTCAAACGAAAATGTCCTACAGATTTCGGACTTTCGGCGAGCCGTGTAAAATGTTATCATAACCGCCAGTCGGAAAGGAAGTATTTAATTTTATGAAAACAAATTTTTTCGCATTGACCGTTTTAATTTTCGTCTGCGCCGCCAGCGTTTTCGCGCAGGAAACTTTAGCCAAACCGCAACCGAATGTTTCAAGCGTCAAATCTGCGAGTCCCGCAATTTTTCCGCTTTCTGAATTGAGAGAAGGAATGAAAGGAACGGCGCGGACGGTTTTTCGCGGCACTGAACCGGAAGAATTCAACGTCGAAATTCTGGGTGTTGTGCCGGGTGCGGTCGGACCGAAACAGGATATGATTGTCGGAAAAATCAGCGGCGGGCAGGCTGATAGAACTTTTGTTTTCGCCGGAATGAGCGGCTCGCCCGTCTATATTGACGGCAAACTGGTCGGTTCGATTTCATATAGTTTTCCCTTCTCGAAAGAAGCGATTTGCGGCATCACGCCGATTGAACAGATGATTCAGATTTTCGAGCAGAACCCGAATCAAAAAGTTAAAACATCCGCGCCGCGCGCGATTTCGTTTGCCGAACTCGCTTCGACCGAACTGAAAGTTACTCCGCCCTACGGCAGCAGTTCGGTGCCGGCTGATTCTGCGATTCCGGCGATGGCTGGACAATCCTTTCAGCCGATTGCCACGCCGATGTCGTTCAGCGGATTTTCGCAGGAAACTTTAAATCGTTTCGCGCCGCAACTGATGTCGTTCGGTTTGATGCCGGTTTCGGCGGTCGGCGGCGCGGCAAAGATTACACCGATGAAAAAAGCCGACGATAAAACTTTGCAGGGCGGAGCGTCCGTGACGATGCAGTTGGTGCGCGGCGATTATTCGATGGCGGCTGCCGGAACGGTGACGATGCGCGACGGCGATAAAATTTACGCTTTTGGTCATCCGTTTTTAAGTCTGGGAATTTCCGATTTGCCGATGTCGGAATCGCACGTCGTCGCCGTCGTGCCGAATTTAAATAACTCGTTCAAACTCGCCGTGCCGGATGCGATGGTCGGCAGTATGACGCAAGACCGCGCGACGGGCGTTTTCGGAAGTTTAGGAAAATCGCCGAAAATGATTCCCGTCAAACTGAATCTCGAAACCAGTCGCGGGCAGACGCAGAATTTTAATTTTGAAGTCGTCAAGGACGATTTTCTCACGCCGCTTCTGTTAAACATCGCCGTCTATAATTCGATTGCGGCGAATGAACGCAGTCTCGGTGATTCGACCGTCACGATTAGCGGAAATATCAATGTTCCGGGTCAGCAGCCTATAAAAATCGAACGTCGTTTTACGGGCGCGCAGGCTTCGCAGTTTGCCGCCGGTTCGGTTGCCGTGCCGGTCAACGCGCTGCTCGACAGCCGTTTTGAAAACGCGGACATCAGCAATGTTGAATTAAACGTCGTTTCATCCGATGGCAGCAAAACCGCAACGCTCGAAAGAATTTCGCTCGACCGGACGGATGTCAAAGCGGGCGACACTTTTGAAGTTCAGGCTTATGTCCGCACCAACACGGGACAAATTTTCGTGCAGAAAATTCCTGTGACAATTCCGGCGGATACGCCAGCCGGAACAATTCTCGTGGCGGTCGGCGACGGCGGCTCGCTTCAACAAGCGTCCGCCTCAAAACAATTTATTCCAAAAAATATCGGCGAGTTGATTAAAACGATTAATGATGTCAAGAAAACCGATCGGCTTTACGTGCAGACATTTCGCGTGACGAACGGCGCGATTATCGGCGCGAAGGAATTGCCGAATCTGCCGCCGTCAATGCTTGCAACCTTGAACAACGACCGCACGGCGGGCGGTTTTACGCCGACCGTGCTGACGGTTTTAACCGACCAGGAAATCGCTCCGGCGGATTTCCTCATCTCCGGTCAACAGGTTTTACCAATTGAAGTCAAGAAATAATTTTTACCGCAGAGACATAGAGAAAAGTTTCAAAAATCTCCGTGTCTCTGCCGCGAAAAACATTGCTTTCAAAAACGTAAAGGCGATATGCCGAGCCTTATATCAGCCATCCTCTCAATGATTTTCAAAAAGTCCTAAATTTATTTGATTTATTCCAACCTGCGACCGACAATTAGAATCCAATCCTTAAATTTACAGAATAAGGTAAAAAATTTATGTTTCCGGTTAAATCTTTCCGTCTTGCGATAATTTTGGCGTTGGTATTTGCGTGCGGCTTGCAGATTGCCGTTTTTGCCCAGTCGAAACCGCAGCGACCTGAAACGCCGAAAGGCAACGAAAAGCGGAATCAGCGTCCGACGGCGGAAGAGCAAAAAAAGGCTGAAGAACAAAAGAAACAAGCCGACGAGGAAAAAAATGCCGTCGAAGACCCGGGCGTTTTAAAGCTCGAAACCAACATCGTCAACGTCGATGCCGTCGTCTATAACAAAAAAACCGGACAGATTATTACGGGCTTGAAAAAGGAAAATTTTGCTGTCTTTGAAAACGGCGTGAAACAGGAAATCGCCAATTTTTCCACGCCCGAAGCACCGATTACGGTGACGATGGTTGTCGAATACAGCAAATTGAGCGAAGCACTCGGCTATTACGCCAATCGCGGAATGGAAGACGGAAAAATGGAAGTCGTCCGTCCAGCCGCTTATTTTCTCTCGAAATTTATTAAACCGCCGAACGATTATGCTTCGTTAATCGCTTTTGATATTCGCCCGACTCCGATTACCGATT
The DNA here is from genome assembly GCA_050996405.1 of Pyrinomonadaceae bacterium. GTDB lineage: Bacteria > Acidobacteriota > Blastocatellia > Pyrinomonadales > Pyrinomonadaceae > JBPCRW01. The sequence continues at coordinate 10,925 of JBPCRW010000178.1, forward strand.
TTACAAACGACCCGAATCGCCTGCGTCAGAGTGTCGATATTTTACTGCGAAATAATCCGGCTTTTAGTGAAACAAATCTTTTCGACGCGCTGAAATTCGCGCTGGTCGGCGGCAAAGGCGACAGCGTTGTGCTGGATAATTCAAAACAGGAAACTGCCGATTACGGCGGAATGGTTGACGTTAAAGCAAAACGGCGCGCGATTATTCTGGTCGCTTCGGGCATCGACACTTTCAGCAAAATAAATTACGACCAGGTTCGGAAAATTATTCAGAGCGCGGGCGTGCCGATTTATATCTTAAGCACCGGAAATCTCTTTTATAAATTATACGAAGGTCAAATGGACGCGATGGACGGCATTGACGGCTCGCCCGGCAGACTGACGTTTTTGCAGGCGCAAAACGCGATGAATACTTTTGCCAAAGAATCCGGCGGACAGCATTTTCCGATAACTTTTGAAGGCGAAATTCCAAACGCCTTGCAGTCCATAAATAATCTTTTGCGGAATCAATACAGTCTTTCCTATGACGCGGGCGACAAACCGCACGACGGGAAAAAATACAAAATCGAAGTTAAAGTCGATATTAACGGCGACGGCAATTTTGAAGGCAAGGATTATGTCGTTCAGAATCGCCCGTTTTACGTCGCGCCGAATGATAACGTGAAAAAGAAATAGGAGTTATTAAAACACCGGTAATTTCGATGTTCTACGGGATTATAGTTCACTTTATTTTTTCGATAACGACCGGCACAATATATCTCATTTTCATGCGAGATACGCAGAATTTCAAGCATCTATCTCTATCGAAACGGGCGAAATTCTTGCCGGAGAATTTCCAGGCAAGCAGTTAAAATTAGTGCAGGCTTGGGCTGAGATTCATAAAGACGAGTTGACGGCAAATTGGACGCTTGCCGTTGAGGGAAACGCGCTGTTTAAGATTGACCTTTCAAAGTAAAAAATATGATTTTGAATGTTACAGATTTTCAGATTTTGCCCGATTACAATCTGCAAGTAACGCTATCAAATGGCAGTCAAGGTATTTTCAACGTCAAGCCTTATCTAGAGCGGGGAATCTTTAGCGAATTAAAGGACTACAATTATTTTAAGACAGCAAAGTTAGAATACGGCACAATAATGTGGAAAAATGGACAGGACTTCAGCCCCGATACGATTGAAATGAAAATGAAGAAGTTTCAGACAGATGAATAATAATATACTTCTTTTTTCTTATAAACTTCCGTAAATTTTCAATCTGAATTCATCGTTTGAAGTATAAATTTCGGCGCGTTTGCCTGAAAATTGTCGCGCCTCGCGCAGAAGTTTCGGCAGATTGCTTTGCACGGAATTTGCTCCGTAGGCTTCGCCGGAAAAAATTGTCGCAATCTGTGGATTCAAACGCTGCGTGATGCCGTAGCGAATCGCGCGCGAGGCGGGCGGCGCGAAACCGTTTGTGCGGCGCGGATTAACGATTTCGATAAAATCGTCAAAAATTAAAAGCCGTGTTGAAATATCGCGCAGCACCAAATCTCTGTGAATCAGAGCGTTTGTCACGGCTTCGCGGATTACGCCGCGCGGATAAACGGCGCGGGCTTGCACCGGCGAATTTCCGTTTGTCGAATTGGCGCGCGCTGGTTTCTCGTCCCGCAAATCTCCGTAGCGTTTGACAAAATGCAGCATCGATTCGTAAAGCGTCAGCAAATTCCCTTTTAATTCCGCCCGTTCGACAATCTGTGAATTCGTCGTATTTCCCGCATAACGAATCGCCGTCACGGTCGAGCGCGGCACGAGTTTATCGACCTTTGAGTTTTTGCCGAACAATAAAATCGCGGCAATTGTCGGCACAAATTCGTCGGCGTTTCCGGCAGCAAGCAGCAAATCCTTTTTTAAAAATTCGCCCGTGTTGTAATTGAGTTTCAAATCGAAATCCGTTTCAAAATGTTTGGCGAAACTCCACAAGAGCGCGTCGTCAATATCGCTTTCGGCAGCCGTCGGAACGATGATATTTTCGTAGCCGAGCGGACGAATTTCTTCCAGAAACATCGAAAGCTCTTCGCGTGTCGCCTCGCGTTTTTCCGCGCCAATTCTTAAGTAAAATCTTCCGTCGCGCGTCCGATACGGGCGGCGTTTTCCTTCGACATCGAGCGCGACGACGCGCCGACCATTGTCAAAAGCAATCACGTCAATAAACGGCACGAGCGGTGGGTAAATTTCCTCGCGGCAAATCCGCACCAGTTCCGCCTGCACGGTTTCCGGGTAATCCACGCCTTCGACGCGCAACTGGTCGCTCACGCCGAAAATAATTACGCCGCCCGCAGTATTGGCAAGCGCGACAATTCCCTGCGCGATTCGCTCGCTGTTTGAAAGTTTTACTTTGAGTTCGAGATAAGTATCTTCGCCGCCGCGAACAAGGCGCAAAAGCTCTGTGCGCGAAGTTTGCGGCGCGGGCGCGTTCAAGATATATTCCTGAAAAGAGCGTGAACCCGACGGTTCGTGCCGCCCGTTGCGAAATTTTCTGCGTGCCATTTGTGTCGAGACGGGGCATCGTCAAACCCGTCCGAATGCGTTCTGCATTACGGAATCCAAAATTTTATCCAGATTTTATTGAATCATTTTGCGCCGTAAAAGTAAAAGTTTGCATAAATTGTTTGCGCTTTCGGCATTTTTCTCGCAAACTTGTTTCGTTTTATTGAATTCAACTTAAAATAAATTACCCGTGCAAAACGAAATCGTTACAGCCTACATCGGACTCGGCTCAAATTTGGGCGACCGCGCCGGAAATCTTCTGCTCGCCGTGCGCGGACTGCTTGAAGCGAGTTTCGTCGTGCAGCGGCTTTCGGCGATTTATGAAACCGAACCCGTCGACATCGAAAGCGATTTTAATTTTCTGAATATGGCTGCCGAAGTGCAGGTGTCGCATATTTCAGCCGTGCAGATGATGGCGCGCCTGCTCCGCATCGAATATCTTTTAGGACGGCGGCGGGCAGAGGAAAAAATTCCGCGCACGGTCGATTTGGATTTGCTTTTTTACGGCGCGAACCAGTCATCGACCGAATTTCTCACCCTTCCACACCCGCGCCTGCACCTGCGGAAATTCGTTCTCGTGCCGATGAACGAAATCGCGCCGCACTGCGTTCATCCGATTCTACAAAAAACGATTCAGGAAATTTTAGCAAACGTCGAAGACAATTCGACGGTTAAACGCTGGCAACCGTAGAAAATTCAAAATTCAAAACGCAAAATGCAAAATGAGCGATGTGCCAAGCGGTTTGACATTCGATTTTAACTTGCGATAATCACTTTAAATTTTCTGATTATTTTGCATTTTGAATTTTGAATTTTGCATTAAAAAAATGGCTTATCTGCAACCTGACAAACCCGAAAAAGTTTATCTGCCCGCGATTCGCGCGGCGAAGGAAAAAGGCGAAAAACTGGTTTGCCTGACGGCTTACGATTATCCGACGGCGCGAATCGTGGACGAAGCGGGCGTGGATATAATTCTGGTCGGCGACAGCATCGGCAACACGATTCACGGCTACGGCAACACGATTCCCGTCAGCCTCGACGAAATTTTGTCGGCTCTAATCGCCGTCAAACGCGGCACAGAACGCGCTATGGTCGTCGCCGATATGCCATATGGAACTTATCACGTTTCCGAAGATGAAACCGTGCGGAACGCGCTGAAATTGATGAAATACGGCGGCGCGGAAGCTGTCAAATTAGAAGGCGGACGCAATCGCTCGCGTCTTGTAAAAAGATTGGTTGACGAAGAAATTCCGGTCGTCGCGCACATCGGCTTAACGCCGCAGTCGGTTTATAAACTCGGCGGCTACCGCGTTCAAGGTCGCACGGCTGAAGCGGCAAAACGCCTTATCGAAGATGCAAAATCGCTGGAAGAAGCCGGAGCGTTCGCCATCGTCTTGGAACTCGTGCCGCGCGAAGTTGCCGAAATTATTACGAAAGAACTGGAAATTTCCACGGTTGGCATCGGCGCGGGAAAGGAATGCGACATTCAAGTTTTAGTTCTTCACGATTTAATCGGAATGACTTTCGGCAGACAACCGCGCTTCGTTCGCCAATACGCCAACTTGCGCGAAGCAATGACCAAAGCCATTCAAAACTGGTCGCGCGACGTAAAAAACGAAAATTATCCGAACGAAAAAGAATCCTACGGTTTAACGGAAGAAACGAAGGCGGAATTGATGAAGTGAAAAAAGTAGTTGTCTTAATTATTATTTTCTTTTGTCTCAGCACTCACAATATAAGTGCGCAGAGAATAGGTTCGATTTGTATTCAAAAACTTAATTCGCCAAAAGGCGATTTTGAGGCAGATTGGTTTCTTAGAATCGGCAAAAGAGAACGTATCCCGCTTTCCTATCAAGACAATACCTTTATCGGGCATCTATCATTGACGGAAATCCATACAATTAAAATTTATCAGGGCAGTTTTGTTATAACATCATTTAAGTTCAAGTTTGGAACTTACAAAACTTTCAAACTCTGCTTGCGAATGAATAATTTATACGAAACTTGGCAGTTTGACGCAATAAAAAGTTCAAAAACTTGCAGTTGTAAATAAAATTTTATGGAAATTATCAACCGCAAACAAAGAATGTTTTCAATCGCGCGGAAGCTGCGGCGCGAGAATAAAACGGTTGGACTTGTGCCGACGATGGGCGCGCTGCACG
>JBPCRW010000226.1:0-17736 GCA_050996405.1 Pyrinomonadaceae bacterium
GGCAGTTCGCGCTTCTCTCAATTCCGGTCGTGATTTTGTGCGGCTACGTCGCGCTGCGCTCGTCGGAAACGCTGATTGATTTGTCGGTCTGGATAAAATCGGCGTGGCTTTTGTTTCGGCGGCGCGCACTGTTTTTGCGTTTGCTGGTTGAGCGCGAAACGCTGCAAAGGGAAATCGGGGAGATTGCCGAAAACGGCTAGGATTTTCTGAATTCCGCGATTAACGAATATCTTTTATACAAAGTTTTGACCGTTAATTCGCCCAAATCTTTCGCTTCCAAATTTTCCAAAAACGGCAGCAATTCCTGCGGATACGCGACGTGAAACTGCGCTAACCAATTTTGCAAAACTTTCCGAAACCATTTTGGCAAATCCTTCTGGTCGTAAAAATCAACAATGAAAAATCTCTTTCCGGCTTTTAAATTTTGCAAAGCGTTTTCGATTGCCGCGCGCCACGCGGGAATCATCGTTATCGAATAACTGAAAAAAATTGCATCGAATTTTTCCCGCAAATCAAAAGTCTGACGGTGCGAAAAATCGTCGGCAAGCGCGTTTTCAAACCGGATGTTTTTGAGATTCTCCGTCTCAATTCGCGCACGCGCGGTTTTCAGCATTTCTGCCGAAGCATCTAGTCCGTAAAAGTTTCCCTTCGGATATTTTCGCGCCAAAATAGTTAGATTTCTGCCCGTTCCGCAGCCGATTTCGAGAATGTTTTCGCCGTCGGAAATTGGCATTTCCGCCAGCAATTTGTCGCGTCCGAGCAAGTAGTATTTGCGCGTCAAATCGTAAAAATATCGCTGGCGGCGATACATTCTGTCCATTTTCTCGAAAGCGTCTGCCATAATTTTTAACCGCGAACACACGAAAAATCACGAAAAGTTTTAATTATTTTCCTTCGCGTTCTGTTGTGGTTTTTGCGGCTAATTCCTCAAAATATAAAGATGAAATCCGCCGTAAATCGAAGCGCGGTCTTGTTTGAAAAGTTCTTCGGACAAACCTTTTTCATACACGAATTTTTCGCGCAAATCCGGCGGCAGATTTTTTTCAACCGGCGACGACGCGCCCGCCGTGCGGAAAATTATCCGCGAATCTTTTTCGCCTTTTTGAGAAATTGCAGACCACAAATCGTTCATCGCGCCCGCGTTCATCCAATCCTGCGCGTCGAGAAAAACGAAACGATTGAACGAATTTTTCGGCTGAGTTTTTATTTCTTCAGTTACCGAACCGATTTCCGTTTTAATACGGTCGGCGTTGGATTTTAATTTTTCGTAATTTTCAGCTTTCAAATATTCGGGAATGGCGCGGCGATTTTTCGTGTCGTAACGTCTGGCAAACGCCTGCCACGCGAAATAATTTTCGTCAATCGGAAACTCGACGGCGAGACGTTTGACGCGCTCTTTATAAATATCGACAATGTTTTCGCCGCCGCTCAAATCCTTTTTCAATTCTTCATATTGCTGGGGCGGAATGCCCAAACCGAACAATGTAACCGGCATTTTCCCGATGATTTTAATGATGAACGAATCAAAAAACGGAGCGATGAATTTTTCGTAAAGCGCGGCTTGTTCGTCGAGCGTTTTCGCCTTTAAAACTTCTTCGGGACGGCATCCGAGAAACTGCGCGAATTTGTGAAAAACGCGCAGAAAATAACCGTTCCGCGAATGTTCGTAAAGCCCGCTTTTGCCGAAAAAATCAATCCGCCTGCCGCGCGTGATTTTTCCCGAAAGCGAACTCGACTCCCAGAAATTTTTAGTTTCTTTATCCAGATTCGGCACGATAAATTTTTCGTAATTTGCAACCGCTTTCACGCTTTTGCCGTCACCGAAAAACGCGAAAAAATCTTCGTGCGTCGGAAGAAATTTGAGAGCCGCGATTTTTAAATTTAAAAGAAAAATATGATGACGATTGAGGTCAACCGCCGTCACGCTTTCGGGATTTTCAAGCAAATAATTGAGCGCGTTGCAGCCGCCCGAAGAAATTGTTAACACGCGCGAATTTTCGTTCAATTTTAACGCTTTAATATCAACGCGCGGGTCTTCCCAAATCTGATTATAAACAAAAGCGTCAAACCAAACGGCGAAAAGTTTCTGCAAAACGCTCTGCTTTTTTGAAGCGTCTTTTTGCCTGACCGCGCTCTGAATTGAAACTTCGTTCGAACTCATAATTCACAAGATTTTTAATTATAACTTATTGTTCGGTTTTAGCGGGAATCAACAATGAAAACTTATAAGTTGTTTTTTTTTTACATTTACGAAAATAAAACTTGACAAATCGAAATAATTAAGATGATAATTCGTCATCTCAATTGAAAATCAGGAAAGGTCTTTTATGGCTTGGCTTCGCTTTACACACTTTATTCAAATAAATCTCATCATCAAAAATGAGTCGCTAAAGTGTAACTGCCAAGCCGCGCGGAATTTTTTTCACTTGAGAGAATATTTTCGCAAAAAATAATTAAGCCTTGACGATTGTTACAAGCAGTCGTCAAGGCTTTTTGTTTCGAGTGCTTCTGTCGTATTTCGGACAACAGATGCGAACCCTAGCAAATCGTATCTTAACGCAAAACACGGCAGCGGCTCAACCTGAAACTTGAGAGTTGAATACGTCTGCGCTTGAATTGTCCGGCTCATATTCATCTCTCCTTTAGAAGATTTCTAGGAGGATACTATGTTGAGATACTTTTCCAAATTTTTTGCTTTCGTGTTGATGACATCTTTTTTCTTGTCCGTGCCTGTATGTTTTGCATCGGGTAGCGATATTGAGAAAGAAAGGTCAGTTAAAAATGTTCAAGCGCATATTTCCAGCTTTACCAGTAATCAGGTAGAAATGAAAATATCTGAAAACGCTCGCTCATTGGGAATGGTTTCGCTCTATAAGAAAGATAAGGAAGTTGGGGTTTTATATAAAACCAATTCAGGCGAAACTTTTAGCATTACGATATTAACGAAGCCGAGTCTTTTAAAACAACTAAGGGGTGGAGGCACTATGTTGCTAAAGTATGGAAATTATTCGGTTGAGTATGAAGTTAATCCTTTAATACTTAACAATAATAAATCTATTACAAACCCAAAAGAGGAAGAATTTGCTAGGTTTTTTTCCGTTGTCGCCGGAAATAAAGAATTATCCAATCTAATTCAGACTACAAGCTTAGCTTTAAGGTCAGAGCAGCCTATAAAAAAATCCTTTGGGATGATAGATGATTACAGTCCCGCACAATGTGCCGGAGCAATTGCAAGCTGCGCTCTAGCAGTTGTTGGTTATGCAGGAACTTGGGTTGCGATTGCGTCTTGTGGAGTTGGGTTAGCTCCGACTTGCGTATTAGGATTACTAGGACACGCGCCAGCGGCAGTGTGGATGGTTTCATCCTGTGTTGAGTTTAAGGCGTGCCAAAAACAACCTACCAAAGCCACTTTTGGGTTTGGTGATGACACGGAATTGCAAATGGACCTTGGGGTGGATGGATTGGATTATTAACAGATTAATCTAGGAGGTTAAAAATGTTTTATACAGATTTTGAACATCTAATAGGTATGCCGATTCCCACAACGATTTTTATAACGTTGTTCTGGCTTACTACTGTTTTATTTAATATTAGGTCGAAATCGTTTAAGGATTTAGCAACGCTTCACCTAGGACTTTACTTTATTGCGACTATTTTAATCGTAATAATCAATGTACTTTCAAATATGGAAGGAAGTACAGAAACAAATAAAGTTACAATATTTGCGGTGGTTTTACTTTTTTCCGCGCTAACATTAAAAATGTTTTTTATGTGGAAATCAAAAAAGTTACCCGAATGTGAAATGCGGTAGTGCTGTAAAAATTCAGAAGAAGAAATTTAAAAATTTCTTCTTCTGAAAGTTATATTCTACAAAGTTTTAAAATTAAATCTCAGAATAAAATGCTAGTTTAGCAATAAAAAATTGCTGAAATATCCTTATATTCAATAACCGGAGTTGAATTTTTGTTAAATGGAGATATTCGATGATGAAAAAAAACTTTTATTTGCTTTTAATTTTATTTCTTTCCTTCCAAACAATAACAGCGCAGGATTTGCCCGATAAAGCCAGAATTGACCGCGCTAATGAAATAATCAGCCAAGCGCGCCAAGCAGTTTATCAAAAGGTTAAAAGAGAGGATATAAAATCTCTGTATCTGCAAACGAACGGAACAACCGCGATGGAATCGGTGACGCAGATTGAAGGCGATAAAGAGCCGCGGGAAACGAAATTGAGGCAGACATTGGAATCGAATACTTCGGTTGAGTTGGCGGATAAGGCGAAGCAGGAAGTTCTCAGCTTTGACGCGGCGAAAAATCCGGCTGAAAATCATACGAAAATTGAAAGCCTCGTCAACGGCGAAAAGTTTTCGCAAACGACGGATATGATAATGGACGGCAAGGCAATTGATATGAACGCGATATTCAACGCGCCCTTTATGCCGGAAAGCCTTAAGAAGCAGATGAAGGAAGCGATGGAAAAAGCTAAGCCGACGAAGGAGAAAATTCAAAAAAGCATTTCGGAACAGCTTTATACGGTTTTGCTTAGTCCGTTGTGGGGCGACGATAAGGTTTTTGTCTATGTCGGCAAAGCCGAAGCGGGCGCGGGCGCGCGGGCGGATATTCTCGAAATAGAATCGGATACCGGACGACAGACGCGCTGGTTTTTTGACGAGAAAACGCATCTTTTGCTGATGATTACCGACGAGATTTCCAAAGGCGGAATATCAGCGAAAACGACGCAGTATTTTTCCGATTACCAGCCGGTTGACGGCTTGCTGATTGCCAAAAAAATCAACGTCGAAACCGAAACTTCGAGCGAGCCGCGCGAAATGGAGATTATGGGGAAAAAAATGAAAATGTCCGGCAAATCGAAAATGGTTTCGGAAATGATTGTTAAAGATTTTAAGATAAATCCAAAATTCAAACCGGAAACTTTCGCGGTTAAAGAAACGAAAGATAAGTAGATAGCGGCGAGTGGAAAGCCAAGTAGTCTGTTTTCGGTATTTAATCTAACTCTATTTTTAACTCGCGCCGTAATTGTTTATGAAACTCAAGAAATTCTCAAAACTCGCCAGCCTTCCGCTAATAATTTTTCTGCTTGCTTTTGTTTCATTCGGGCAGGAAGAAACCAGTTTGCAGATTATTTTGACCGACCAGGAATCCGCGCTCGTGACGCAGGCGATTATCAAACTCAAAACGAACGACGGCAAATCAATCAGGGAAATTAACGCCAAACGCAGTCAGGATTTTATTCTCGGCACGGTCAAAGAAGGCGAATATGCGTTAGAAATTCAAGCGGTTGGGTTCAAGTCTTTAACGAAAAATATTGAAATAAGGCGCGGCAGAAACGTGCTGAATATCAAGCTCGAAATTTCGGAAATAAAAGTAGATGTCGAAGTTTCGCCGGAGGTTTTAGAGCGAAGATTTGAAGAAGCCTTCACGCGAAATTTGACTGTCGAAGAAATCGAAGCGCTGCCGAATAATCCGAACGAAATTGAAGCGGAACTGAAAAGAAAATACGGCGACGATATTCTGATTCGCGTCAACGGTTTCACGGGCGGCAGACTTCCGCCCAAGGAAATGATTGCGTCAATCAAAGTTATCCGCAGCAGTTTCGACGCCGAATTTCACCAAATCGGGCAGACGATAGTTGACGTCAAAACAAAGGCGGGCTTGCCGAAAATTTTCGGGTTTTTCGCGTTTAATTTCAACGACGCGGCGATGAATGCGCGCAACGCCTTCGCGCCCGAAAGACTGCCCGCGCGAAACAAATTTTTGATAGCTTTTCTGGGCGGTCCGATTATCAAAAAGAAAACGTCTTTTATCGCCTCACTGTTTGCGATTGACAGCTTTGAAAAAAATAATATTATCGCCGTCGCGCCCGATAGAATCATCGAAAACAAGGCGAAAAGCGGCAGTCGGATTTTTGTTCCGTCAATCGGCATTGACCATAATTTGAGTAAAAACCACACGCTTCACTTAAATTATGAGATGGAAAAATTTGATTTGACGAACGCCGGAGTCGGCGGATTTAATTTGCCGGAAACGGGTTATTCGAGCAAAAGCGCGAATCATCGAATCAGAATTTCTGAATCGGGAACAATTCGCAAAACTTACGTTAATGAGTTTCGGCTCGAACTGCTCGAATCAAAAAACTCTCTGATACCGAACACGCGGGCGGTTTCGATAATTGTCTTAAATGCTTTTACGGCGGGCGGCGCGGGCGTTGATAACAACAGTCGAGAGCGAAGACTGGATTTAGTGGATAATTTATTATTTGACAGGGGAAAGCATTCGGTAAAAATCGGCGGCGAAATCGAACTTGAAAGACAAAAATCTTTTTCGGCGAACGGCATAAACGGCAGCTTCACATTTACGAGTCTTGCCGATTATCTAAACAATCGCCCCGCGACTTTTACGCGGCGGCAGGGAACGAGCCGAATCAGCTTAAATCAAGCGCAAATTGCTCTTTACGCGCAGGATGATATTCGCCTGTATCGTAATTTTCAAATTGGTCTGGGCTTGCGCTACGAGCGGCAAAATAATTTAAAGGATTCCAATAATTTTTCACCGCGTCTAAGTTTTATTTACTCGCCGAGCAGGGAAGGAAAAATTGTTTTCAGAGTCGGTGCGGGAGTTTTTTACAACTGGTTTGATACCCAGAATCTGGCGACGATTTTAAATAGCGACGGGCGGCAGGCAAGCGATTTGATTATCAGAAATCCGGGTTATCCGAACGCTTTTGCGGGCGGAATAATCAGCCAATCGCTTGCGCCGAGTGTTTTGAAAAAAGATGAAAATCTAAAAAGTCCGTATATTTTTATCACGCAAGCCGGTTTTAATTATCGCGCGGCGAAAAAATTAAATATCGAAACTTTTTACACTTTTCGGCGCGGCATTCATCAATTTCGCAGCCGCGACATCAACGCTCCAATCGGCGGCATCAGACCAAACCCTTTGTTTGGGCGCATCGCGCAAGTCGAATCGAGCGGAAGTCTGACGGAAAACGCGCTCGAAATAAAACTCGACGGAAGTTTGCCGAAAGCCGTAACTTTTAATACGCGCTACCGATTGGCGAAAGCAATAAACGATTTTGACGGCGCGTTTGATTTGCCGGAAGATAGTTATAATTTGAATCTCGAAAGAGGTTTTTCCGGTCTTGACCGACGGCATTATTTGACCGGAAACTTGAATTTTACACTTTTAAAGAAATTGCAAGTGACACCAATTTTTCGCGTTTCGTCGCCTCTGCCTTACACGATTACAACCGGCAGAGATGATAACCGCGACACGGTTTTTAATGACCGTCCCGCCGGAATTAGTCGAAACACGGAACGCGGCGCGTGGTTTAAGCAAGTGGATTTAAGATTAGGCTGGCGCGTTCCGATTGCCAAAAGAGGAAACGCAGCAAGCAAAGATAAAGCAACCAAAAATAAAACGAGCAATCCGCAGGCTGTCGCCGCGACGGATTTTCTGAAAAACTATTCAATCGGAATGGACGTTACCATTCAAAATATTTTCAACTGGACAAATCTGCAAAATTTTGTCGGCAATCAATTATCGCCTTTTTATCGTCGGGCGACTTCCGCCGCTTCCACCCGCCAAATTCAAGTCGGATTGAATTTTTTCTTTTGAGCTATTCGTTCGCCATCACTTCCACCGGGTCAATTCCCGAAGCCCGCCACGCCGGATAAAGCGCGCCGACGAGACTACCGCCGACGGCGATTGCGATTGCGGTTAAAATCCAGCCGGTGCTGAATTCAAATACAAGCGCGAAACTTTTTCCGATGATTATCGAGGCGATGAACGACACGATAAACCCTAGCAGAATTCCGAGAATGCCGATTAAAAACGCTTCGCCTTCGATGACGCGGACGATGAATGATTTCGACGCGCCGAGCGATTTTAAAATGCCGATTTCCTTGCGGCGTTCGGTGATGGTCGTATACATCGAAAGCAGAACGAAAATCGTCGAGACAAACGCGCCGATTCCGACCAGAACTTTTAAGAAAAGATTTAAAGCCGGAATTCTTTCCTGCGCGTCGATTATCAAATCGCTCGTCAATTCAATTTTATTGCCGGGCAGAGTTTTGTTGATGCGTTTCGCTACTTCGTCCACGTCCGCGCCGTCTTTAATTTTCACCAGAATACTACTGCATTTATTTGCGGCTTGGAGTGCTTCCTGCATCGCCGCCAGCGACATTTTAATGCGCGCGCCCGAAGGCGGAGCGAAAACGCCGACTATCTTGTATTGTTTGCCGCCAAAAATTTCTATCGAATCGCCGAGTTTTAATTTGTCTTCGACAACTTTTCGCTCGTCAACTACAACTTCGTCGTTTGCCTGCGGAGCGCGCCCTTCGACGAGACCGATGTCGTTCATTTTCCCAAACGGCTCCCAGTCCACGCCTTCAATCCGCTGAAAGCCGAAACCGGCTTTCGAGCCTGACGAAATATAGAGAGCGACCGGAACGACCGATTGCACGCCTTCGATTTCCAGAAGTTGCGGCACGTATGCGGTGCTGACGTTCATATTTGAACTGGTCATCGTCGTCGATCCCGCGCGCGTAAAAATAATTTCCGCTTTGATATTCGCGTTGCGGCGGCTGATGTCGTCGCTCATCCCGCGCGCTAAACCCGTAAATAAAACGACGAGAATCACGCCGAGTGCCACGCCGACGACGCTTATCAGAGTGCGAAAGGGGCGAACTTTTAAATTGGCTAAAACGAGTTCCAGCATAGGGATTATTTGCGCGGCGGGAGAAATGCGTGATTTCAAAAGAAAAAGTTTTTTCAACTTTCGATGCTTTCCCGTCGGCGGCGGATGGCGGGCAATGTGACGGCGACAATAAAAGTGGTGAACAGCAAAGCTATCCACGAGCCGACGGCGAATCCCCAAGCCCAGAGCCATTTTCCGCGCATCACGCCCATCAGCGTTCCCAAAGTTAATCCGAACGACAGGAAAATTCCGACGGCTGATAAATACTTGCTTTCGCTGATAAAATTTAAAATCATTTTCGGCAGAAACGCTATAAACTCAATGACGAGTTTCGGAATTCTTTTCAAATCATTGCCAAGTGATTTTGTTTCGCTGCCCGCGCCGACCAGCAAAACGCCGTGCTGCATAATAAACAAATTAAACATCGCCGAGATAACGGACAGCAGCACCGAAAAAATAAAAGCGCGCTGCCGCGAATTATTAACGGAAGCAGCAAAAATTGAACCAAAATAGTTTTCCTGCGCGTAGTGTGAAACAAACTCGATGGTGTGGCTGATGACGGGAAGCGTAATAGTGATAATTAAAGTCGCCAGCCAAGCGGGAGTCGCGCGGCGAAACGACTGCACAATCGAACCGGAAATTCCGGTCGTCAAAAAACGAAATCCGATTTCGACTATCACCGCCGTCAGCGTGACAATCCAGGTTTCCTTGCTGACCTGATAAATCGTCACGTAAAACGATGCGCGAAGTAACGCGCCGAGCAGCGCGGCTTTCCAATTCCAGCGCGTAATAATTTGTCCCGGATGTCGGACGAGATTGCGGAAAACCTCGCCAATCGGAATTCCCTCGTCGGGAATTTCTTCTAAATCGTCGGCTTCGATAAACGACCGATGTATCTGATTTGAAGTAATCATTTAAAATATAAAGCGCGAAAATTATTATCGCATTACGCGCCGCCGCGCCGCATATCTATTTTTCGCGGATGCCGGATTGTTTATAAAATCCTTAGTAAAACGCGCGGCATCAAGTTAATAAAACTACCAAATCGGCGGTCAAATGTAAATTTGCCGGACGCTTAAAAATTGTCAATGTCGTTGTTCGATTCGGCTTAATTAAACGGGAAAAACATAATCCGGCAGTCGTTTTCCGGCTCTTGCGCGTTTGTCGCTTTGCGTCCAAAATAAACAAACGAATCATATCTGACGTATTCATAAATCAACAAGGTTGCAGGAGCTATGGATTTAGAAAATCTCGTCGGCGAAACGCTCGACGGAAAATACAGAATTGAACGCGAATTGGGACGCGGCGGAATGGGCGCGGTTTATCTCTCGACGCATCTCGGCACGGAACGACCCGTCGCCGTCAAAGTCATCGTTCCGCAATTTATGCAGCGCGCCGAATTTGTCGAGCGTTTTCGCCGCGAAGCCCGCGCCGCCGGTCGCCTGCGTCATCCGAACGTCGTCGATGTCACAGATTTCGGCTTTGCCGATATGAAAGGCGGGCGCGTCGCCTATCTCGTGATGGAATATCTGGACGGCTGCACTTTGGGCGAAATTCTTGAAGAAGAAAAAAAACTGCCGCTCTCGTGGACGCTCGACATTCTCGAACAGGTCAGTTCGGCGATTGGCGAAGCGCACGAGCAGGGAATTATTCACCGCGATTTAAAGCCCGATAATATTTGGCTTGAGCCGAACCAGCGCGGCGGCTACACCGTCAAAGTTTTAGATTTCGGTATCGCTAAACTCGAAACCGCCGCGCCGGAAAATCACGACGCGGCAACTCTTAAAATTTCTCAAACGGGTTCAGTAAAGGAAACGCGGGCGATTTCTCAAAACGCAACTGTCGCGGACGAAGTTCATTCGCCGACGATACCCGATAATCTAAGCGCGACCGCCGCCAGCGAAAAACAAACAATGACCGGCGCGCGCAATTCAAAAACTTTTGCCGCCGAAGCCGGAACGCTGATTCAGCCGCTCGCGGAAATTTCTTCCGAAAACGGCACAGCCATTTTGCCGCTGCCCAAAACCGCCGAACCGGACACCGTCGGAACGAAAATTTTAACGCTCGAAGGTAAAGAAACTTCTGATGCCGCGCCCGCGCCGGAAACTGCTTCGCTGACGCGGGTCGGCGCGGTTTTGGGAACGCCGCTTTATATGTCGCCCGAACAATGTCGCGGCGAACATCTCGACGCGCGTTCGGATATTTACAGCCTCGCCATCATCGCCTATCAAATGCTGGCGGGAAAAACGCCGTTTGACGGCGATTTCAAAGCAGTTATGGAAGCGCATAAAATGATTGCGCCGCCGCCGCTCGAAGTTAAAAAAGTTCCAAAAAAAGTTAAGCGAGCGATTATGTCGGCACTGGCGAAAAACGCCGACGAGCGTCCGCAGACGGCGCAGGCTTTTACCGACGAATTGCGGGCGCAATCGGCGGGCATCGGCACACTTTTGCAGAGAGCTTTGATAATTTACAGCGAACACCTGCCGAAATTTTTGGGCTTGGCAATTTTGCTTTACGCGCCGGTGGCGATTATCAATTTTTTACAGATTACCTTTCGGGCTTTGACTATCAATCAAATACCATACGGCTTTATCAATACGGCGGTCGTTACACTGTTGTCGCTGGCATCGGCGTTTTTCAGCTTTCTGTGCGCCTACTTGCTGTTCGGAACGATAACCTGGCTGGTTACGCAAATGCTCGCCTTTCCGCTGCGCCCCGTCGCCTTGCGTCCCGCTTTGCAAGCGACGCGCGGGAAATGGAAGGCACTGGCACGAACCGGATTTTTAACCACTTTTTTGACGTTTCTCGGATTACTCGCCTGCGGAATAGGATTTCCGATTCTCTCGGTTTTGTTCGCGCTCGCCGCGCCGGTTGCGATGATGGAAAATCTGCGCGGATTCGCCGCCCTCAAACGCTCCATCAAGCTGGTGAAGCGTTCGCCTCTGACGACAACCGCGTTGATAATGATAATGTTTATCATTCCGATTACGGTTTCCGTTTTAATCGCGTTTGCAGTAAAGGGAACGGTCAAATCATTTGGCGGCGATGAAACTCCGGCGGTTGTCCGCCAGGAAATTAAAGAACCGACGGCAGGTATCAAAGACGATAATCCGCAAAAGCCGAACGTCGTTACCAAAACCGATGACGGCAGCCGAACAAATATCACAATCGGTAATGACAAAATGGTAAGCATCAACGAAACGGACGAGTCAAAGGATATGGGAAAACGCATCCGAGCAACCGTCCAAGAGGCTCTGACGCAAATTCTGCTGCTGCCTTTTTCGATTTTAATCGCTTCGTTTTCTTCGATTGTTTCCGCGCTGCTTTATTTGAAAACGCGGCAAATCGGCGGCGAATCAATGCAGGATTTACTGGCGCAGTTTGAAGAATCAGACCAGCCGCAAAGCAACTGGCGAAAGCGTGTCCGCGAACGTCTCATTCAATCCGGCAAAGTTACTGGCAAATCGGCATCGGTTGAAAGGCAAAGCCGAAGCTGAAAGTCCGCATCGAAAAATTGAATCTCTTTTCACGGTAGAAAAATATGAAAATTTTCGCATCTTTTCTAATACTTTTGTTCGTTTTCAGCGCGTCGGCGCAGGAGCAGCGGCTTAATCGTGATTTCGCTTTGAAAACGGGCGGCGCGGTGGAAATCAAAAATCTTTACGGGAAAGTTATCGTCGCGGCTGAAGACACTACCGCCGACAAAGTTTTTTTATCTGTCGAATCGCCGAAATCCATTGCCGAAAGTGAAATTAAAACTTCGGCGGAAAACGGTCGCGTGACGATTTCGGTTGTTCCAAAAGATGCGAAAACGCGAATTGATTTGACGGTCAAAATTCCGCTTCGTTCGCGCGTGAGCGTCGAAACGAACGAAGGCGAAGTGCGGATTGCGGGCAACGTCGCGGCGGCAAGTGTGACGACCGAAACCGGCACGATTTCGACCGACGTGCCGCTCGGCGCGGTAAAATTCGATTTCGCGTGGACGGCTTCGCGCCCGCGTTATTTGAGCGACGCGGCTCTGCCGAACGAAGTCAAGGAAAAATCCGGCGGGCGTTTTGTCCTAAGCGGCAAACTCGGCGAGGCGGATAAAAGTAAAAAGGAAAAAGTAAAACGGCAAAATGAAGAACCCGATGCTTCCGAAGAAACGGCGGACAATTCGGACGAAACAAAGGGCGAGAACGGCGAAGATAAAAGTTTCAAAAACAAAAAGCCGAAAAAAGAAGATAAAACAATCGAGCTTAATTTTACGACGGCGCGCGGTATTGTTCTTTTAAACGTTAATCCAAATGATGTTCCGACCAATTTGCAGGAACGCCCGCTGACCGAAGCCGCCAAAGCGATTGTCCGAAGCGGCGACAGCCTTTTAACAGAAGCGATTCGCCGCGCGAGTCCGAAATATTTCGGCGATTATCTGAAAACTCTGCCGCCGCGCCGCCGCGAACCGGAGTTGACCAGCAGACCGAAAAGCGCGAATGAAACGGTTTCAAAAATCCGGCAGGTTCTGGTCAAAGTCACAGACGAAAATAATCGCGCCGTCAGCGGTTTGCAGAAAAGCGATTTTACGGTGACTGAAGCCGGACAGGAAAGGGAAATTCTTTCCGTCGAGCAGTCAACCGCGCCGTTTAATTTGGTTCTGCTATTGGACGTTTCGGGCAGCGTCAATAATTCCGTCGATTTTATACGCAAGGCGGCGCGCCAGTTTGTCAACACAATGCGACCGGACGATAAAATCGCCATCGTCATTTTTAACGAAGATGTCAAACAAATTTCGACTTTTACGACCAATCGCCGGATGCTTTCCGAATCTTTGGACACTTTCGACGCGGGCGGCGGCACGGCATATTACGACGCGATTGCTTATACTCTGGTCGAAACTTTGCGCCCTTTAAAAGGCGAGCGGACGGCAATTGTCGCGCTCACAGACGGCGACGACAATCGCTCGTTTCTGCCGTTCGATTCCTTGCTCGGTTCGATTCAGGAAAGCGGCGCGCTGATTTATCCGCTCTATGTTCCGTCCGCGCTGATTGCTGCTTCAAAAACGAATGACGCTGAACAGAGCGAAGACCTTTTGAGAAGTCGTTATATGGCTCTGACTTCAAAAGCTGAAACCGAAGGGGCGCGGCTCGCCGAAGTTTCGGGCGGCGTTTATTATCCGATAAAACGTTTGAGCGATTTGCAGAAAGCCTACGAAGACATTGCCGTTCAGCTTCGCACCGCTTACACCTTAACGTTTCGCTCGGATTCGCTGGAAACAAATGAAAGAGGCGCGTCGCCGCGTCTGAAAATCAAAGTCAATCGCCCGAATTCGTTTGTCAGTCTCGGAACGGTCAAGGAAATTTCAGAGTCCAGAGTCCAGAGTCTAAAGTCTAAAGTCCAGAATTCAAAGGTTGCGTTTCAAGTTCCGCGCTATGGTGTTCAAGTTTTAAACTCCAAGTTCCGAGTTGGAAATCCTTTAACTTTGGACTCTGGACTCTGGACTCTGGACACGATTGAGCAAACCAACGATATTACGGGCGAAATTGAAAATATAAAATACAAGCAGGTGGTCGCCAAAGATTTGCGCGAATACGATTTCGAGAATTTTAAAATCAATAATTCGACCGGCTCTTTCCTGCTTTCCGACGGGCAAAATAAAATCGCGGTCAGCCGCTGGATTTCGCCGAAACGCACCCGTTCGTATCCGTATGAACGGGTTTATAACACGCTCGCTTTTCCGCGCTGCGCGGCGATAATTCCGGTCGTCAAAGACGAAGGCTTGGGCGGCGAGCGCGATTTTTTGCAGTGGGATACGATTTCGTTTTTGAGTTTGCTGGACGTTTATTTGATTCCCGCTTACTATTCTGATGCCGTGAAAAACGCGAAACGCGGCGACCAAATCACGGCGCAGAAATTAGACGAAAATTACGTGAACGGAAAACTGAAAGAGATTTTCGCATTCAAAGGTTCGGCGCGTGAATGGAACGAAAAGGAAGTGAAAAATCTTTCCGATATTTTTGAAAAATCCCGCGCCGCTTATGCCGCAATTTCCAAAAACACCGGAACATATCTGCACGACGATGCCGCGCTCGTTCAACTAATAAAACTGACTATGAACCCGAACGATTTCGCCGAATTTTCACGCGGCAAAGCAGAACGCGCTCAAAACCGCGAAACACAGTCAATTCAGCCGAAAGAAGCCTTAGCCACCGATACGAAAGGCAAAGTCACGATTACAAATCTCGCGGGCGGAAAGTATTTTTTTACCTGCGACGAAACTCTGGTGGATAAAAATTCGCTTTTTCTGATTGAAGACAAACACAGCCAGCGCGCGCATCTGCCGAGCGAAAATGACATTAAAGACGGGCTTTTAAAAATGATAATTTACACCAATTTGCGAAACGTCCGCGTCGGCGGAAATTCCGTTTTGCAAAAGCCGGTTTTAAAATTAACTTCCACAAAAATGGTCGGCGCGATAAATTCAAATTCAAATGAACCCGACACCGTAAAATTTTTTGAAGCGAATCTGTTTGACATCCCGACCAGAAATTTTCTGCAAAAACTTTTCGCGGAAGCGCGCGAAAATAATTTCACGATTAAATTGGAAAAAGGAGAAATCGGTCAGAATGAAAATTAAAATTTTGTTGATGTTTATCGTTGCGTTTGGAATTTTCGCCAGCAAAACTTTTGCCCAGTCGAAAAATGAAGCAAGCGACGAAAAAGCTGAAAGTCCTTATGATGTATACAAATTGAGATTTGCGTTAGATGCCGATCCGTCGCCCGAAGCCGTCGGTTTCGATGATCCGAAAAGTTACTGGAAATTTAGTTATGAATTGAGATTTTTAGAAAACAAGGAATCTGTCTTGAAAAAGGTTGGCTATAAACCTTTTGCAGAAAATCCGAATGAAAGTCAGAGTGAAAGATCAAAGCGCATTGAGCGAGATAATAAAAAATACGACAAAGCATACAAAAAATACGGAATTCGCGTGGCAAAAGGAAAAATCTCGAAAGTCTCTTTACTTTCTGAAGAAAATCGAAACATCAACATTTCTGTTCCGCTTACTGATGAAGTCAAAAATATTTTAGCGCAGTCAAACAGCAAAAATGCATTTCCCGATTTTTGGATTCAGATCAAAGGAAAAATTTATTCCAAAACAAAATCCGGTTTGAAATTTAAACAAAAAGTTCAGCAAGCATACGTTTGCCAATCGAAGTGGATCATCAAAGGTAAGCCTGAATGGATGATGAACGTCTGCGGCGTTTACATTAGTTTGAGAAATGAAAATGGAGAAATTTACAGCAATGCAACGTCGAGATTCTAAACTCTGAAAAATGAAATCAACGCTTTTACAATCTCTTTTCGATGACCAGAAGCCGAGACCTTTGACTGTTTCGGAACTTAACGAGCAAGTCAAAACCGCGTTGGAAAGAGGTTTTTCGTCCGTCTGGATTGAAGCGGAAATCGTTAATTTCGTGGCGGCAAATTCCGGTCATTGGTATTTCACTCTGCACGACGGATTTTCACATCTAAAAGCGGCTTGTTACATCCGAAATAATCAACGGATTCGGTTCGAGCCGTTCGACGGGCTTCAGGTGCGCGTGCGCGGAAAACTTTCGGTGTATCAGCCGAAAGGCGAGTATCAGATTTTGGTTGAATCCTTAGAGCCGGTCGGCGAAGGCGCGCTCAAAGTCGCGTTTGAACAAATCAAGGCAAAACTCAAAAAAGAAGGTTTATTCGACGAAGAATTAAAACGCGATTTGCCGCTTTTGCCGAAGCGTGTCGGCGTTGTCACCAGTCCGAACGGCGCGGCGTTTCACGATATTTTAAACGTTCTGTCGCGCCGCACAAAGACCGTCAACATCACTCTGATTCCGACTTTGGTGCAGGGCGAATTTGCCGGAGAACAAATCGAAGCGGCGATAAAATCGGCAAATAAATTTAACAAAACGGCGAACGCGGAAGAAAAAATCGATGTGCTGATTGTCGGTCGCGGTGGCGGTTCGAGCGAGGATTTATGGGCGTTTAACGAAGAACGAGTTGCCCGCGCGATTCGCTCATCCGCCATTCCCGTCATTTCGGCGGTCGGTCACGAAATCGATTTTACGATTGCGGATTTTGCGGCTGACCGTCGCGCGCCGACACCTTCCGCCGCCGCCGAAATCGTCGCCGAAAGCGAAGCCGGAATTGAAGCGTTTATCGCCGGACGCACGCAGGATTTATTTCAACTGATGAATTATAAAATGCTCGGACTGCGCGCGGATTTTCAAGAGCTTTCGCTGTCGCCCGTATTTATCGAGTTTCCGCAAAAAATAAAGGATTGGCGATATGAAACCGAAGATTTGACAGCGCGGCTTCAAGAAACATTTGACCGTAAAATCAAAAACGATTTGCAGCGTTTGGAAAAATTAAGCGGTCGAATGTCGCCGCTCCGATTGGCATCGAAATTGAATGAAAATAAAACCCGTCTGGCATTGCTCGGTCAACGTCAATCGTCAGCCGCGAAAAAGGTTTTGGACGCGAAAGACGAGCGTTTGAAAATTATGATGGCATCGCTCGACGCGCTTTCGCCGCTCGCCGTTTTGCGGCGCGGATTTTCGATTGCGGAAAACGAACGCGGCGAAATTCTGCGCGACGCTGGCAGCATAAAAGTCGGCGACGAGGTGAAAATTTTGTTGGCGAATGGCAAACTGAAAACTGAAGTTTTAGCGGTGGAGAAAAATTGATGTCACAGTTTGTAGTTGATTTGAGCAAGCCTTACGAAGAAGAATCGACAATCGTTTCCGAAAAACAAAACGCGCCGCAATTCGGCGATTATCAAAAAACGAAAAAGCGTTCCGCGTTTTTGCGCGTGTTGGGCTGGTTTGCAATTATCCTGGTAGTTGTTTTAATCGCTGCCGGAATCGGCGGATATTTTTACTGGCAGAGCGTCAAAAAAACTCCGGCGTATTCGCTCGCGCTGGTGGTTGACGCGGCGCGGCGGGGCGAAAAAAAGCAGGCTGAACAACTAGCGGATCCCGAAGCCGTCATGGCTGATTTTGTTCCG
>JBPCRW010000247.1:0-8007 GCA_050996405.1 Pyrinomonadaceae bacterium
TAAGGATACAAATAAGGATACAACATAAGAAGGATGCTTAAATGAGCGTCCTTCTTGCTGTAAGTTGTTGAGAATAATGGAGCCATCCATGGGATTCAAACCCACGACCTTTCGATTACGAATCGAATGCTCTATCAGCTGAGCTAGGATGGCATGTGAAGTTTATCTTACTATATTTGTTGATTCTACCAAAACGCTCGTTATCATCTCGCTTGCCGCTTTCAAGGCGTTTCCCATAAATTGTTCCCGTAAATTAACAAAACCTTTGTTTTTACCCTTCAGATTAAACGCATCTTCAAAGGCGCAAAATAAAAATATACACAAAAGAAAAAATTTTGAAAAGAACTACGATAATCAGGTATAGGAAATTATGTCGCTGAAATTATACGAAGTATTTATTTAAGCCGAAATAAGTTGGACTCGACGTTGCTTTGCTACGCTCCTTTCGGTTTACAGGCATTACTAGAGAAGTTCAAGCGCTTTCTTTCGGAACGATTCACATTGGCGTTGATCTGGTGCTCCGGATAAAATGCTTTTGAACATCCATAAAGTGGTTTCTACCCACCTTTCTTCTGATTTGCGATTGTCTTTAGGTAGACCAAGCGATATCTTAATTACGCCAAGCTGTTCCCCGGAAGTCTCCGGTTTTGCAGCTTTCTGTTTGATGTTTCTGGTAATACGGTCGGCTTCTTCTTCCCCATTACCTCCTCCAATGCCTGCTCGAGTTGCTTCAGCGAATTTTTGCTTTCAGCGTCTCTGCAAGTGCGAAAAACATCTTTCCATTGTTTTTGGCTTAATCTGGCTTTTAATCCGACTTTCAAAAACGCCGCGGCGAATTGAGTTGCACTGTAATCCCGGATTTCCGACAAGATTCCGAAGGCTTCCTGCAAATTTAAGAATTCGCCGGGATTCTTTTTTCGATAATCCATTTCATACTGGGTTCTAAGTAAGTGGACAGAATTATTTTAACTTAGATTCAAGTAGTAAGTGCAACCCTTGATGAAAAATTGGCTGGGGAGAATAACAGTTCAAGACCAGCCGTTTGACATTATGAGAAGGCATCAAAAACGCGCCTGAGATTTTCCCACGAAGGCTTTATGTCCCGTATAAACTCGATAAATTCCGGCGTTTGGCGAATAGAGTCCAGATTGGGATCACGTTCAAAAACGGTGTAAATCGGCATTCCGGTATCGTAAGTTTCTCTGAGCCATTTCACCGATTCTGCCGCTTTGCTGTTGAGAGCGCAGGCGCAGGCGAAATCATACGTCGCGTGATGATAAGCCTGCGAGACGGTAATTTTCTTGCGGATTTGCGGAATCAATTCATCAACTTCCGCGAATTTTCCTTGACGGGCGAGGAGTAAAACTTTTTCGCCTAAACGTCTCGGATTATTCGGCGCGTTGGCGAGAGCTTCGGTTAAAGCCGCTTCAGCTTCCGCAATGCGATTCGCTCCTAAAAGAGCGCGAATATAGCCGTTAGCATTCGCGCCGTAAGGCTTTCCGATTTCGATGGCTTCGTCATATATTCCGAAAAGAGAATAAGCGTCAACAATAGTAAATTTAAGCATATCATCAGACGGATCAAGTTCTTTAGCAAGTTTTAATTCTCTAATGGTGACATTTTCAATGCCGCTATGAAACGCGAAAACTCCCATTTCATAAGCTCCGGCGCGCGGATACGATTGGCGCAAATACATAATTCCGCGCACAGCAGCGGAAATGTCAAAATCACGATATTTGCTCCAAAAAATTTGGCTGCGTGCTTCATAAATCTGCGGCAGTTCAGGGTTAATTGATTCGGCTATTTCCAACTGGCTTTCAGCTAATTTAATCCATTGCGGATTTTCAGCGTCATTGTAAACAGCCTTCCAAACATAACAGTAGCCGAGACGGGCGTGCGCCAAAGCATAATTGGGATCAATCTCAACCGCTTTTTTATACATCTCGATGGCGATGTTTAATTCGGGCGAATCAACCAGATTTCTTTTGACGAGATTATAATTGCCCTTCAGAAGATATTCATATGCTTCGACATTCTCGGCATAGCGGTTGAGCAGTTCCGCTTTATCGCCGCTCTGCAATTTTACTTTCAGGGCATCCACAACCGACAAAGTGATTTCGTCCTGAACCTCGAAAATATCTTTCATTTCGAGAGTGTATCTTTCCGACCATAACTGATAACCGTCCGCGACATTGATTAATTCAACCGAGATGCGAAGGCGATTGCCGATTTTTCTGACGCTGCCCTCGACAATCTTTTGGACATTTAATTTGCGACCGATTTCGCTGATTTCGAGATTTTTGCCTTTGAATGAAAACGCCGAAGTCCGCGCCGCCACTTTGAGATTCTTGAGCTTGGAAAGCGCGCTTAATAATTCTTCCGCCAGACCGTCGCAGAAATATTCGTTTTCCGCATCCGCGCTCATATTGTCAAACGGCAGAACGGCAATCGAATTTTGCGGCAGATTAACTTCGGCAGATGCCTGATTTAAAATCTGCGTTTGTTCTTTATCCGCCGAATCTTCGCGGTCTTCAAAGCTGGCTGAAATTTCCAGACGCTTCTCAAGGCTTTTCAAATCGGCGAGCAAATCCTTGACCGATTGATACCGGGCAGATTTGTCTTTACGAAGAGTTTGAGAAATAATGCGCTGCAATTCGGCAGGGACTTGCGGCGCGAAACTGTCGAGCGGCGAAGGCTCGGCATTTATCAGATTGGCAAAAGTTTCCGACATCGAGTTTGCGGCAAAAGGCGTTCTGCCCGCGACCATTTCATAAATTACCGCGCCTAGACTGAAAATATCCGTGCGCTCGTCAATGCGCTCGCCTTTTGCCTGCTCCGGCGACATATAATTGACCGTTCCCATTATCATGCCTTGCGCCGTCTCGTTTTGTTGAATGGTTGATTCTTCCAAGCCGATAGCTTTTTGCGCGACCAGTTTTGCCAAACCGAAATCCAGAATCTTCACATACCCGTCGGAACGAACCATGATATTTTCCGGTTTGATGTCGCGGTGAACGATGCGCGCCGTGTGCGCGACTGTTAAAGCGTTGGCAGTTTGAATCGAGATGTCTAAAACTTCCGAAATTTTCATCGGCGATTTTTGAATAATTTCGCGCAAGGTTACGCCTTCGACGTATTCGCTGACGATAAAATGCGTGTTTTCGCATTCGCCGATTTCGTGAATAACTAAAATATTCGGATGATTCAGAGCGGAAGCGGCTTTGGCTTCTCTAGTAAATCTTTGCAGATTCGATTCGTGTTGAGCAAATTTTTCGTTGAGAATTTTGACGGCAACCAGACGGTCAAGTTTTTCATCTTTGGCGAGATAAACTTCGCCCATTCCGCCCGCGCCGATTTGTTTGATGATTTCGTAGTGATTAAAATGACCGCCGGTTTGCATATTGTTTTCCGTGTCGCCGAACATTTCCGCCACTTTGCCGATTGCCGCCTGCTCCATAAAACCGCTGTCGTTTGCCGAAGAAGCGAGTAAAGATTCGACTTCGCGGCGCAAAGATTTATCGCCAGCGCACACTTTATCAAGAAAAGATACGCGATTTTCCGGCGCAAGTGTCAGCGCGTCGCCGAAAATTTCTTTCACTTGCTGCCATTCTGCCACGAGTTCTGACCGATTTTTACACGATTGTCAATGTTATAATTATGAAATAAAAATAATCACGGCAAAATAATTATACCGGTTTATATTGTCTGAAAAACTATATCAGACAAACAACAAAGATTTCATGATACGACGTTGAATGCTTTTGACTTTTGCAGGCTAAATAAAATAAACAACAGACTTTTAATTTCGCGGAACATTTTTAAGCCGATTTTGAAGAACATAAGACTAAATGACAGAAACATTTTGAACAAAAAAAGGATAATTTTTGTATCTTAAACGCAATAGTTATCGTTAGCCGGTCACTTGAAAATCGAGAAAATTATTTGCCGTAACTTTATACCGTTTCTTCAAAACTCAAAATTATTATCTGTTCGGATTCTACAAACATTTCGCTTTGGCGGAGCTAATTATTTCAACTCTGAATCCAAAACATTCTGCGTCTGGTTTTTTCTAAATTCATGAAGTTTCTTTCTCAAATCCGGTCTCGAATTAGCGAGAATCGAAATGGCTAAAAGCGCGGCATTTTTCGCGCCCGCCGCGCCGATTGCCAGAGTTCCGACGGGAATTCCGGCGGGCATTTGAACAATTGATAAAAGCGAATCCATTCCCGACAACGCTTTGCTTTGAACGGGAACGCCGAGAACGGGCAAAACGGTTTGAGCGGCGCACATTCCGGGCAGATGCGCCGCGCCGCCCGCGCCCGCGATGACGACTTCGATGCCGCGTGATTCGGCGGATTTGGCAAACTCGAAAAGCAAATCCGGCGTGCGATGCGCGGAGACGATTTTGCATTCGTGCGCGACATTAAATTCTTCTAAAATATCGGCGGCGTTTTTCATCGTTTCCCAATCGGACGCGCTGCCCATAATAATCGCCACCAAAGGCAGTTCGATTTCGGATTTCGGATTTCGGATTTCGGATTTTTTCATCGGTTACAAAATAAAAAGATACGGCGTAAAATTAACAATCAATTGCGGAATTCCGATACGACTTTCATTTTGTGTCGAATTCGTTTAACTTTCAATTAGTGCGAAGCAAAATTTTACAGGCGTTTAAAAATTTTAGCTGGAAACAGTGGACGATTTTGATTTTGTTTTTCATTGTCGTCGGCTTTACGGGATTTTATATTTACCGCACCGTCGAACGCGCTTCTTACTGGCGCAGTCATCAAGATCAGCCGCTTGCCAATTGGATGAGCGTCGGCTATATCGCGCATTCTTATCACGTTCCGCCGCCGGTGCTTTACGAAGCTATCAAATTAAAACCCGAACCGCATGACCGCCGACCGCTCGCGCAAATTGCAAAAACGCAAAACCGTCCGGTCGAAGAAATCAAAACCGAACTCGAAGCAGCCCTCAATAAATTCCGCGCCGAAAATCCGCCGCCCGAAACGGGAGGTCGTCCTTGAACGAATATGTGCTGGGGTGGCTTTCGACGTATGGATTGATCGCCTATTTTCTCATCGCGGCGATTGTGTCGGTCGGCATTCCTTTTCCGATAACCTTGATGCTGATCGTCGTCGGCTCGTTTGTCGAGCAGGGCGAAATGGAGTTGTGGCAGGTAATCACGGTCGGCGTTGCGGGCGCGGTCACGGGCGATCAGATTGGTTACTGCATCGGACGTTTCGGCGGGCAGCGCGTCTTGGGTAAAATCGTCAAACGTTTCGACGCGGAAGAAAAACTGGAAAAGGCAAAACAGTTCACCAAAAAATGGGGCGGCACGGGAATTTTTTTCAGCCGCTGGCTGATTACGCTGTTCGGACCCTGGATCAACATCACGAGCGGCGCGATTCGTTATCCCTGGACGAAATTTATTTTCTGGGACATCGCGGGCGAAATTTGCTGGGTCGTTTTGTATGTGATGCTCGGCAAAATTTTCAGCGACCGCGTGCAGGAAGTCGCCGATTTGATGGGAAATCTGACGTGGGTAATTTTCGGACTCATTTTCGCGGCTTTTCTCGGCTGGAATCTACTCGGTTTTTTTCGCGCTCCCGCCGAAACTTAAAAACTTTTACCAAAATAAAAAGCGCGCCAAATTTTACTTCGACACGCTTTTTAAATTCAATTATTTGACAAAATCAATCCGTCGCAATCACCCGCGTCGTTCGCTTTGACGACGGCATAAACCGTTTTGCCTTTGCTCAAATTCAAGCGTTCCGCCATCTTTCGTTATAATCGCGGGCGACTTCCACGCCGTTTGAAAAGCGCGACGATGACCTGCGAATTAACCGCGCCCGTTTCGATTGATTTGATTTTTCCTTTTAACGAATTTCTTGCGCTGATTTGCATAATGTTTTTATTTTGCTGCGAACAAACGCAAAATTACACGAAAACTTTTCTATGATTTTTTACTTTCGCATCAGTTGTAAATCAAAAATTTTTAATTTGTCTTTATCTGTCCAAGTTCCAATGATATTTTGTCCGTCAAATCTTGCTTCGATGAAACCATTATCAACATAATCAATAAATCCGCTTTCTTTCGGCTGGGCAAGTTTTTCGGTCAGCGATAATTCGTTCGCTTTGATTTTTCCTTCTACATAAATTCCTTTTCCGTATTTTGAATAAACATATTCAGCTTTCATCTCATTTTCATAACCATTATTCAGAACTAATATGACTTTTTGCTCTCCGATTTCTCCCTGAAAAAGTTGAGGCAAAATGTTCGAGCGATATTTTTTGATTGAATCTTTAGTTAATCCAAAAAGACTTTTTCCATAATCGTTAAGATATGATTTGATTTCCGAAAGTTTGAATTGGCTAATTTTTTTTATTTCGACGCTGGCAAATTTTTGATTTTTACTGAATGAATTTTCTCCGTCAATATACAAAACATTTTTTTTGACATAAAGATCTGCTAAGTCGTCGGCTTCGTAAGAACCGCTAATGCCTTCAAAATCCGCTCTTTCAGACAGTGGCAATTTTCGGATTTCTTTTTTTAATTGGGCTATTCGTCGTTTGGTTACAAAGGCAAAAAACTTCTCGTAACCTTTTTTTGTAAATAAATCTTTTAGTTGAATTAAGTCTCCGTTTCCCGAATTAAAATTGTAATATCTGACCCAGTAAGCGCAGGTCGCGCCGCAACTTGATTCGTCGAATTTTACGGACAGAATTTTGCTGTTGTTATCGTAAATCTTGAAATCAATATTAACTTTGCCGCCGTAAATTCTGCCGTCATTAATACTAACTTGCTCAAAAATATTCTTTGTTTCAAATCCTTTCAAAATCTCAAGTTCGGATATTTGCAGCATTTGATTGACTTTAGCAGTTACGAGATTGTTAGAATTTGAAAAAATTGGAAACGAAAATTTGTCCTGCTCATTATTAAATTTTTCTGTTCTGTATTGAAAGTAAATTTTTTGTCCGTGACATATTGACCCGAATGCTAAAAAAATGAAAGCCAAAGCAAGTTTTTTCATAAGAATCACCTAATAAAATATACATAGTTTTTTCACAAACAGGCAATAAAAAAGGACAAAGACGAAACTTCATCCTTCATCATTCCTAATTCACCTTTTGCGCCTTACGCCGAATAGCCCCTCGCGCCGTCGAAGTTGTAGAGATTTTCGGTTTTGATAACGTCCAATCCAGCATTGCCCAATCTTTGCAGAAGCGAAATCAGTCGGTTTTTGTCAATCGTGTTTCCTTCGCCTGATTCTGCGACGAAACGGCAACGCCAATGATCAACGGTGAAGGTGTCGGGCATTCCGTTCGGATAAACTTTTACGCCGCGATTGGCGATGGTTTGCAGTTTTAAGCCGTCGCCGTTCACCTTTTCGACCAACGCGCCGAGTTCGTTTGCCGTGCCGTAGTATGAACCTTTCCACCAATCTAAAAAGATGTCCACGCCGACGAGTTCTTTTTTCTGCGGCGCGGGCGTGGAGAAAATCGGTTTCGCTTCGCTGACTTCTGCCGTATCCTGTTTGTATTCGACGGCTTTTAAGGTTTCCGGTTTTTGTCCCAAGCGGGCGACGACGGCTTCGGCAAATTCCTTTGTGCCGACTTTTTCTTTTGATGTGCCTTCTTTGAAAATGTCGTAGGTGTGAACGCCGTCTTCAATCGTGCGAAGCCAAGCGTTGTGCGCGAGTTCGGCAACGTCCTGTTGATTGATATGCACGAGCATCAGAATCGCGCCCAAAAATAAACCCGACGGATTCGCCAGATTTTGTCCGGCGCGGCGCGGCGCGCTGCCGTGAATCGCTTCAAACATTGCGACGTTTTCGCCGATGTTTGACGAACCAGCCAAGCCGACCGAACCGGCGATTTGCGCGGCAACATCCGACAAAACATCGCCGTAAAGATTCGGCATCACGATAACGTCAAAGTTTTCCGGCGTGTCCGCCATCTTTGCCGCGCCGATGTCCACAATCCAGTGGTCGGATTCAATTTCCG
>JBPCRW010000297.1:0-33517 GCA_050996405.1 Pyrinomonadaceae bacterium
CTTCCGTTTGAACCGAATCCGGTGCGGTTTCCTTCACCAGAGGCGAGCCGTCTTCTAAACAAAAGGCTTGCGAATCATCATAAATTTGATTACAACTTAAACATTTTTTCATTTAGCTTTTTCTCCGAAAAGCATCAAAATACAAATTATCGTTATCTATTCCAGCGATTGAATTAACAAGAGCGAAATTGAGTTCAAGCAACTTCAAGTTAAAAGGCAAGTTCTAAAGAGAAACTGTCCTTGCCCTTCACGTCTAATGACTGTTAGCTGGCGCGTTTATTTACAACACCAATTTTATAGTCAAGGTCTTTAAGAAATAAGTAATTTACTCTTTTGTTCTACGTATTCTTCTTCTGTAATAAGTCCTTCACTTTTGAGTTTCCCTAATCTTTCTAACTTAGTAATAAAATCCTCATTGTCGGAAGATTTTACTGATGAAAATTTATATCCATTTCGTGCGTATTCTCGAAATTCCGGTTGACTCCGAAGAAAATTTAGTCTAGGCGCAGAATTCATTTCTGTAAAATCTTTGAAGCCTTGTTCAATTGCAAGACTCAAATGTGCAAATGCCTTGCCCTTATTTTCTTTTACAGAATAGAGTTGAGCAAGATAATAATTAGTCATTGGCGCAATCGGTTGAATATCCAAAACTCTTTCAAAATCCTCTATTGCTCCGTCATCATCTTTATTTTTCATTTTTTCTTTCCCTTCTCTGATTAATATACTTGCCTCTGGACTAGCGAAGGTAATATTCGGGTCGGGATTCGATGAGTACGAATCGCCCGATGAAGTCCCGCCAACAAGCATTACTAAACCGATAACGCTAAGAATTGCTCCGATAACAATAGCAACTGTGCCAGTCGAATCGGAACGAGAACCCGTTAGGCTGTTGAGCATACTCATCGCTTGATATTGAGCTGAGTTCATATACAGAAAGCCAAAAATAGCGACAACGATTCCTCCGATTAATAAAAGGACACCAAACACTTTTTTTTCCACGATGATTTCTCCTATGGACTTTCAAAAATTAATAAAAGACAGCTAACGACCGAGTTGACGAGGGGCGAAACTGGCAACAGACAACGTGAAATTAACCACGCAAGGTTATAAAGAGAAGTTATTTAGCACTCGCGTCCAATGATTTATTCGGTGTGTCTTGCCAAAGAAAGGCGTTTTCAAAGTTTATTACTGCCCTTTGTCAATTCCGAAATCATAGAAAAGACCTTGTGGAGCGAAAGCGTACTCTCCGGGCGGCAGGGGATTGACAACTTTGACACGATAAATCGTGTATTTCATTCCGCCGCCGACTGTTTGATTTCTCACTTCTTCAAACGTCGTCGGCACAACTGCCTCTTTGCTAAAGCCGATAGACACTCCTGTAATTCCTGCACTTCCAGCCTGAACTTCTCGCCGGTCAGATTTCGGTTTGAATCTTATTAGCACAAGATAATCTGCGGCGTTCACGTCTGAGGGAAGACCCATCTCAAATTCCGGTGTTGTATCTGTAACACGAAGTTGTGCGTGATTGCCGTCTAGGGCAGATTGCGACTTCACTTTTCCAAATGGGTTGAATATCTGTCCGACCATATTCCCGACTCGCGCATTCGGTTGGCTTCGCTTCATCAAAATACGCTTTTCTCCGGCAATCAATGTTACGTCCGTTAGCGATACTCCCGAAGAATTGCCCATTTCTGTCTGACCCGTAAGCGGATTGGTAGAAGAAGCCGGCTTTGTTGATGCCATTGAAGTTGTTGCTTGAGGTTGCAACATAGCCTCCAAAACTTTCTGGCTCACGCCTTGTTTCTTTAACTCAATCAAGGCTTTTGTTGAGGTGTCAAAGTTTGGTTCAGATTGTTGAATCGCTAAAACGATAGTATTTTCCGGCAATCCGGCTTTAACCATTTCAACAACGTCAGTATTTGTCATGGTATTTTTTGTTTTTTGAGCCGCTGCTGTCAAAGTAACGAAACATAAACAAGCCGCACACATCACAACGATTAAAATTTTATACATACTTGTTTTCCTCTCTTGTGGACGAATTCGCCCATTGTTTTTAAAACAAAGCCCCGAACGATTAAATTGTTGGGCGAAACCAAACACGGACAATGTGGAATTAACCACGCAAGTTTAAAAGAATAGCTGTTTCACCTCGCGTCTAATGATTTGTTCGGTACGGCATTTTTTCACCAAGCAACTTCAACAACACACCACTCTTTATTCGCAGGATTTTGTAGAAAAAGCGGTGTATTATGGAAGAAACTATCATCGCGGAATTTCGGAACAAGTAATTTTTTTGGGCGGCGAGTCGAACCCACTCCAAACACCTTTCTTTTTCCTAGGGTACGCACAAAATTGAGAACCTCGATCCATCCAATCTCCCCATCCATGCCAATAAGTTTGCCCGTAACCATAATACGCTGTATTCATCCTATAGACACTAAAATTCATACAGGTATTTCCTTGCCATTCGACAGGCAACGGGTCTATACCGTTAAGAATATCTGCTCTACTGAGAGATTTAGGCTGTAAAGCATCTCCATCAAAACTCCAATATGGTTTGTTCTTACTTTCAAAAAGTCGCTCATCTGTATATATAAAGTAGGAACCACCGCAATCAGTAACTGTATTATCCCAATACTTCTTGGCTAATTTATAACCTTCAACATATAAAGCCTGTTCACGCGACATAATTGACAACTTCTTTGTTCTCCGTTTTGACTGTCCGTAAATACTATTACAGATGAACATACATACAAAAAAGCTAATTGCAATACATAGTATTTTTTTCATACAATTTACCTCCAAAAGTGTTATCGAAATATGCTTAAAACGCGAAGATTGAATTTCAATTTTAGCGTCTTTAGCTTTTCCAAAAAGCATTGAGCTTTTAATTTAGCGGATTGTTATTGTTTTTCCGCCAGTTTTTTAATTTCATCCAAATTCGCCCACAGTTCTTTTCTGACTTTTTTCGTATCAACATTGCGCGGGATTCCTTGATTATTACTGTTTGGATAAAGAATCGCGGCGCGGGCGGAAACAAGCGTTCCGCCGTCTTGTTTAACCATTACAAAAGTTATAAGCTGATGCGGATTTTGAGCATCTCTGCCGGCAAGCACACCAGCCATAAAGCCGGTTGCACCGCCGATTTTTTTTCTAAATACGAGTTGGTGATTGTCTTCTTTTTCCAAATCGTATTTGGCTTCGGTCATTCCTTTGATAATGACCGCGCTGGTTTTTTCCAAATCGGCGTTAATCAAAATTTCCGGCTGTTGTTTCAGCCGTTCTTCGTCTTTTTTATCGTCCTGCGCCGAAGTGTTCGCGGCGCAAAAACCGAGCGCGAGTAAAAACAAAATCAGTCCGAATGTATTCTTGGTTTTCATATCAAATTTTAATTTGTTCCTGTAATTTTTAATAAAAGTGAACCGCTGGCGGCACAAAAATCTTGTCTTGCCAAAAGACAATTGATAAACTGCCGTCGCTTTATTTATCTTGGCTGCTGCGGTATTAATGCTTGAATTTTCTGCTCAATGGCAAGAGATTAGAGTTTTTGCCTTATCGTGTAAATGTATTTTTGATAAAATTTTTATGAAAAATTTATTTAAATGTCGCATTTGGTCGCTAAATGCGATATAGATAGATACTTCTCGTTTATAAAATTACCTTAATGAAATCAACCTTCAATATGTTCAAACAATATAGTTTTGACGGATTTAGAGTAGATGCGGGCAATTGCAATTTGTATTTTGAAAACGAATTGGTCAAAAATATCAACAAAAAATCGCTTCAAGTTTTAATCGTTCTGCTGGAAAAACCAAAACAAGTAGTTTCGCACGAAGAAATTATCGCGCGGGTTTGGGGAGATAATTATCACGGCGTGACAGGCAATAATGTCGCGCAGTATATTCTCAGGCTGCGTAAGATTTTGGCGGAGTATCAACCGGAGAAAAATTTTATCGGCACTAAGCACGGCTACATTTTTTTAGAAGATGTCGTGACCGGAAACGAAACGATTAAACTCGATAACCGGCAAAACTTAGCTGCGGACAGCACCAAAGACTATTTGCCGTTGCCGGTTTTAACGCCGGATGATTCATCACCGAAAAATGTTAGTTTTCCAACAAGAAAAGATTATCATTTAAAGCTCTTGATTCCCTTCTCGATTTTGATATTGGTCGTCGTCTTCATTGCCGTCAGATATTTTTCCGCGACCGATGAAGAACAAGTCAAACAGTCTATCGAAAATTCTCAAAAGTATGAATCGCTGGTTCTTTACGAAAATCCGGCGGACTTTAACGAAAACGAATTAAGAAAATACTGGATTGACGAACAAAATGCCGGCGATTTGGACATTATAAAAGTTAGAAACGGAGTAAAGAATCTTATCCAAAAAGGTATTTATTACGGCAAAGAATCAAATTGCGAAAAGTTTGATTTTGTTTCGGTTGATGTGAACGAAACTAAAGATTTTGCCGTTGCGAAAACGATTGAGAAATGGTTTGTCGCAAAATATCGGACGGATGGAACACTCTTTGAAAACAAAACCATCGGACCCTATTCGATTATTTACAACCTGCGAAAAATTAACGGCAAATGGTTAATTGAAAAATCAAGCACGGCGCGGGCAGGCAGTTAATCTCTTCTCAAAATTTATCTGCGCTTGAGAATTCCGGTCAAAATAACCAAACTGTTTGTTATGATTCCAATTTCCGAAGCGTTAAAAATTATCGAACGTGAAACTTTTTTGCTTGGAGCGGAAACGGTTGATTTGGAAAATTCAAGCGGGCGCGTTTTAGCTGAAGATATTTTTGCCGATATGGATTTGCCGCCATTTGACCGTTCGCAGATGGACGGTTTCGCCGTGCGCGTCGAGGATGTGGCGAAAGCATCGAAAGAACATTTCGTAAAGCTGAAAATTATCGGCGAATCGGTTGCGGGAAAAGGTTTTAACGGCAAAATAAATGCGGGTCAAACTGTCAGAATTATGACGGGCGCGAGATTGCCGAAAGGCGCGGACGCGGTGCAGAAAAAAGAATTGGCGCGAGAATCCGCAGACGGTAAATCGGTTGAAATTTTTGAAGCCGTAAAACCGAATCAGCATTTTATCGTCAGAGCTTCGGAAATAAAAAAAGGCGAGAAAGTTTTGGAAAAAGGCGAAATTATTAACGCGCGAATGACGGCAATTTTAGCGGCGTTCGGATACGCGAAAATAAGAGTTTTCAAAAAGCCGAAAGTTTCAATTTTAGCGACTGGCAGCGAGATTGTAGAGATTTCCGACGTGCCGCAAGCTGACCAAATTCGTGATTCAAATTCGGCGAGTTTGAAAAGTTTCGCTGAAGAAGCGGGCGCGATTGTCAAAGTTTTGCCGCGTACGAAAGATGATTTTGAGAATCTCAGAACGCAGATTGCCGCAATTGTCGGATTAAACGGCGAATCCAGAATTCAGAATCCAGAATCCGAAATACTCATTCTCTCCGGCGGTGTTTCGGTCGGCGATTACGATTTTACAAAGCCCGCTTTGCGCGAAATCGGCGCACAGATTTTCTTTGAAAAAGTCGCGCTGCGTCCGGGCAAGCCGACGGTTTTCGCGCGTTTGAACGATTGTTTAATTTTCGGTTTGCCGGGCAATCCCGTGTCGGTTGCCGTGACGTTTTATTTATTTGTCCGCCGCGCCATTTTGCAAATGCAGGGCGCGAAAGATTGCGAATTAAAATGCGGATTTGCAATTTTGTCCGAAAAAATAAAAGGCGCGAAAGAACGCGACAGCTATCTTCCGGCGAAATTGAATTTTCAAGATGCCGGAAAATTGTCAGCCGCGCCTTTGCGCTGGGGCGGCTCGTCGGATTTTGTTTCGTTTGCCAAAGCCGATTGTCTGATTTTTGTTCCGCGCGATAAAATTATCGAAGCGGGAAGAATTGTCGAAATAATTTTTTTACCGAGATGAAAAAACTTTCTCATTTGAATGAAACGGGCGCGGCGGAAATGGTTGACGTTTCCTCTAAACCCGCGACGAAGCGCAGAGCAATCGCTTCGGGAAAAATTTTGATGAGCGCGGAAACGATTGAGATTTTGAAATCGAATCAAAATCCGAAAGGCAGTCCGCTGGAAATCGCGCGCGTCGCCGGAATTATGGCGGCGAAACAAACCCAGAACCTGATTCCGCTGTGTCATCAAATCAATCTATCCAAAATAAATGTCACCGCCGAATTAAAAAATTACGGTGTTTATCTCGAAGCCGAAGCGATGACAACGGCGCAAACCGGCGTGGAAATGGAAGCGTTGACTGCTGTTTCGATTGCTGCTTTAACCATTTACGATATGTGCAAAGCCGTCCAAAAAGATATGATGATTACCGAAATTCGTCTGAAATCGAAAACCGGCGGCAAGACAAATTTTACGCGCAAATAAATTCGCTTTTGATTCATCAGAACAATAGCGTAAAATGAACGTATAACTTTTTGAAGTTTTTTGATAGCGAGGAGTTTAGCGAAAATGAGATATAAATTAGCCGAAGACGCGCGACCGCAAATAAAGTTTTTATTGATTGCGACAGTTATCACGATTGCGCTGTGGTTTATTCCCTACGCCGATTATCTGGTTTATCCGATTCGGCTTTTCGTGACGTTTGTTCACGAAGGCAGCCACGTTTTAGCCGCTCTGCTGACGGGCGGAACAGTCGAAAGTTTGTCCGTCGCGTCAAACGGAAGCGGCGAAGTTTATTCCGTGCCGTCTGGATTTTTCGGCGCGATTCTCACGTCAAGCGCGGGTTATCTCGGCTCGACGGCGTTCGGCGTTTTATTGCTCGTGGCGATTCGACGCGCTGTTTCGGCGCGAATCGTATTGACGGCTTCGGCAATTTTCGTCGGCGCGATGACGATTTTATTTGGACTTCTCGCGCCGTTCTGGAATCTGCTTCCGGCAAATACGACAATCGGCGGAATCGCTTTTACAGTCATTGCAGGAACGCTTTTAACTACTGGACTGCTGGCGATTGCGCGTTACGCTCCGCCGAAAGCCGCGCAGTTTGTGTTGAGTTTTCTGGCGGTGCAGTGCGTCCTTAACGCCCTGTCGGATTTGAAAGCCGTTTTCTTTTTATCGTCACCTTTTACAAATCCGATGCAAACCGACGCGGCGAATATGGCAAATGCGACCGGCATTCCCGCAATCGCGTGGGTCGTTATCTGGATTGGAATTTCCGTGCTGATGATTTCGGTCGGGCTTCGGGTTTATGCCGTCAGCCAGAAGAAAGCGAATCACGATTTACCGTTTCAGGATTGAGTTAATATGCTGAAAATCTTTTCTTTTTTAATAGTGCTTGCGTTTCTTTCGACAGAGGCGCAGGCACAAACTTTTTTATTGAAAAACTCGCTGCAAGCCGTCGTCGTGACTACCAAAGATTGGAACGCAATTCAAGGAACGGCGCAGATTTTTGAACGCGAAAACGCGAAATCGAACTGGCAAAAAGTCGGAAAAACTTTTCCGATTGTCGTCGGCAAAAACGGTCTGGCGTGGAGCGACGACGCGCGAATGAAAGCCGAAACCGAACCGCATAAGCGCGAAGGCGACGGAAAATCTCCGGCGGGAATTTTCAAATTAACTTACGCTTTCGGCTCAAGCGCGAAACCTAATTACGTCAAACTTCCCTACACGCAATTGACCAATTCGGTCGAATGCGTGGACGACACAAAATCAAAGCAATACAATTTAATCGTTAATAATAAAAGCGTTCCGGTTGATTGGACGAGTTCGGAAAAAATGCTCGTCGTCGGCGCGCAGTATGATTTGGGCGTTTTTGTCGCGCACAATTCCAATCCGCCTGTTGCCGGAAATGGTTCGTGCATTTTTCTGCATATCTGGAAAACCAGCGAGACCGGAACAGCCGGATGCACGGCGATGCAGCGCGCTAACATCGAAACGATTCTGCATCTAATTGACGCGAAAAAAAATCCGGTGCTGATTCAAATGCCCGCAGACGATTACAAACGATTTCAACCATTGTGGAAACTTCCCGTCATCAAAACCTTTTGAAAAATCTAAACGTCGGTGCGAAACTTCTCGTGCAGTGTAAAAACGATTGGCGGACGGCGACGATTTCTCGCATCGGCGAAGAAAAAATCACATTAATTATCTGTTCGCCGTCGGGCAGGACGTATCGGAAAAGCTGCGCGATTGAGACAGCAATTAGTTTCGACGGCGCGATTCCTTTTTTAGGCGACGGCGGAGCATGGCGCGCGAGTTTTGTGAAATATGATTTGCGATGGTGACGCGCCAAACTGGATGTTGACGACAATACCCCTGTTCGCTTTCTTAATTGGCGTTTTCGTTCGTTTTGAAGCCGAGAACCGGCTTAATCTCATATCTCAAATCCAATCTTTTTCAGTAGAGTTATCCAACGCGCATCGCCATAGAGAGGGCGAAAACGCGGGTTGACTTTGGCGTGAGTCATACCGGGGTCGCGTTCTTCAAAGGCGCGCTCCAGCCACTCGAACGCTGAATCTATCTCCCCGCGCATCGAATGAGTTTCGGCGAGTTGGTAGGCGTTGCCGTCGGCGTGACTCTCGGTCAGTTGCCGAAGCGCGTCTTCGGAATCCGATTCGCGTCCGGCGGCAAAATAGATGATTGACAGCGACCAGAGCCTCCAAAACTCATCGGGTTCGAGCGCGGCTTGCGCCAGCGCGTTCTCGATTTGCCCTCCGTCCATCAACACCAGCGCGAGCAAGGCACGGGAAACGAACCTTTGCGGAACGAGTTCCAAAGCTCTGCGAAATGCCTTTTCCGATTCTGCAAATTGACCCGCCGCATGGCACGTTAAACCGAGATTGTGCCAGAAGGCGGCACTCAGAGGGTCTTGAACCAGCACGCGGCGGCTAAGTTTCAAAGCATCTTCAAAACGACCCGGCTTGTATGCCAGCAAACTAGCACCGTCCAGAACCGAAGAATTGCCCGGAGCCAGTTTTAACGCTTGCCCGAAAGACGATTCGGCTCCGCGAAAATCCCAATCGTGCGCGATTTGAATTCTTCCGAGCTGCGCGTGTCCTTCTGCCAGTTCCGGCTCCAGCGACAACGCGCGTTTGGCTGCCTTTCTTGATTTTTTAAAGCCTCGCTCTACTTTCACCCAGCCTCTGCCCGCTTCAATAGAATAAGCGCGTCCCAATTCCGCCCAGCAAAGCGCGTAATTAGAATCGAGATTCAATGCCTGCCGGAAATAGACAATCACCTTCGCCGTATCGTCGCGCGTCGTCCGGTCTAAAAAATATCGTCCCAAAAGCATCAGACGCTGCGCTTCGGGGTCGTCGGCGCGTCCCTTGACCGCCTCCGCCACTTCGGAAATTATCTGTCCGTTCAGGTCTGAACCGGCATCTTCACCGAAAAGCCTTACCCGCAATTCCTCTACTACCGACTGGGCGATGTCGTCCTGCACCGCAAAGATGTCGTCCATCGTGCGGTCGTAGGTTTCCGACCAAAAATGATAACCGTCGGCGACTTTGACAAGCTGCACCGAAATGCGAACCCGATTGCCTGCCACGCGAATGCTGCCCTCAAGCACCGATGCCACATTTAAAATCCGTCCAATTTCGGTGACGGTCGCCTGCTTTCCCTTAAATGAAAATGCCGAAGTCCGCGCTGCCACCCGCAAACCGCGAATTTTCGACAAGACGTTCAGCAGTTCTTCCGCCAGCCCGTCCGAAAAATAATCGCCGTCTTCGTTGCGGCTCATATTCAGAAACGGCAGGACGGCAATCGTGTTAGACGTTTCAATCTGCTGCGTCGTAGCCGATTCAATCTGTTCCGTCGTAACTGCCCTGAACACTTGCGTTGGAGTGTTTCGTTCAAGTTCGGCTTCAAATTCAAGACGTTTTTTTAGTGCTTTGAGGTCGCCGACCAACTCTGCGGCGGTTTGATAGCGGCTGTCGGCATTTTTTGCCAGCGCGCGAAATGTAATTTTTTCCAGTTCGACTGGTATCTGAAATTCAGCGGCACGAATCGGCGGCGGCTCTTTCTCAAAGATTGAAACGATTGTGTGATTGATGGTTTCGCCCGCGAACGGCAGTCTGCCAGCCAGCATTTCATACAGCACTATGCCGAAACTCCAAATATCGGTTCGCGCATCCATCTGTCTGCCGCGAGCCTGTTCGGGCGACATATATGAACCGTTCCCATAACCATTCCCGGAACGGTTTGCACAAAAGCCCGTGTCTCGTCTTCCGGCGAAATGCTGTCCGTCTTTTTCTTTTCCGTCAGTTTTGCCAGCCCGAAATCCAGGACTTTGGCGTAACCGTCGGAGCGAATCATAATGTTTTCGGGTTTGATGTCGCGGTGAATAATACCTGCCTGATGCGCCGCCGAAAGTGCTTCCAATACTTGAATCCCGATTTTCAAAATTGCATTTATCGGCATCGGCTCATTTGCCGAAAGACGCTCGCGCAAAGTCTCGCCTTCAATCAATTCGGTGGCGATGTAGTTTTTGCCTTCGCCCATGCCGATTTCATAAACAGTTAAGATATTCGGATGATTGAGCGCGGAGGCGGCTTTTGCCTCTTGAACGAAACGATTCAGTT
The DNA here is from genome assembly GCA_050996405.1 of Pyrinomonadaceae bacterium. Classification (GTDB taxonomy): domain Bacteria; phylum Acidobacteriota; class Blastocatellia; order Pyrinomonadales; family Pyrinomonadaceae; genus JBPCRW01. The sequence continues at coordinate 10,557 of JBPCRW010000297.1, forward strand.
TATCAGCATCGCGGCTTAATTCTTCGTGCAGAAATTTGATGGCGACTTTTCGGTCGAGGCGCGTATCTTCCGCTAGATAAACCTTTCCCATCCCGCCCGCGCCGAGTGCGGAAAGAATTTTGAAATGAGCAATCCGCGCGCCTTTTCTTAAATTCATATACTTATTTGTTTAAACGTTAATCGCAAACAAAAAGGTTAATTTTGCGGGCAAAATTAAATCGCAATTTCGTTTTGACAGACCGGCTTGCCGCATCAGGTTTTTATCTAACGCGCGATAAATTCGCCGTTCTTAAATTTCCCCGCTCCGTCTTCATTTGAAATTATTTTACGGCGGATTTCAATTAAATTAAAATTCGATATAGATATTTGCCGTTTAAAAGCAGAAACCGGCGGAGTAATTATTCCGCCGGTTTTCCTGTTAATCGAATTGTTTGAACTAGCTCTGCATTGCTGCCAGAAATTCGGCGTTCGATTTCGTCTTGCTTAATCTTTCCAGCACGACTTCCATCTGTTCGACTGGGGAGAGCGGATTTAAAACGCGGCGCATCACCCAGATTCGATTTAAATCTTCCTTATTGATTAAAAGTTCTTCTTTGCGCGTTCCCGAACGCTGTAAATCAATCGCGGGGAACAAACGTTTTTCCGACAGACGGCGGTCGAGATGAATTTCCGAATTGCCAGTTCCCTTGAATTCTTCAAAGATAACGTCGTCCATTCTCGAACCCGTATCAATCAAAGCGGTGGCGATAATCGTGAGAGAACCGCCTTCTTCGATATTGCGCGCCGCGCCGAAAAATCGTTTCGGTCTTTGTAGCGCGTTGGAATCAATACCGCCGGACAGAATTTTTCCCGACGGCGGAACGACCGCGTTATGCGCTCTGGCAAGTCTCGTGATTGAATCAAGCAGAATCACCACGTCGCGTTTGTGTTCGACTAATCTTTTGGCTTTTTCGATAACCATATCGGCGACTTGAACGTGGCGCGTCGGCGGTTCGTCAAACGTCGAAGAAATAACTTCGCCTTTGACCGAACGCTGCATATCCGTGACTTCTTCCGGTCGCTCGTCAATCAAGAGAACAATCAGCGTGACTTCGGGATGATTCGCCGTAATCGAATTGGCGATGGTTTGCAGCAGCATCGTTTTGCCGGTGCGCGGCGGCGCGACAATCAAAGCGCGCTGACCTTTGCCGATTGGCGTGACTAAATCTATGACCCGCGCCGCGACATAATCGTGCGTGGTTTCCATATTCAATTGCTCGTCCGGGTAGAGCGGCGTGAGATTGTCGAAAAAGATTTTTTCGCGGCTGTGTTCCGGTGCTTCAAAATTGATGGCTTCGACTTTGATAAGCGCGAAATATCGCTCGCCTTCCTTCGGCGGGCGAATCTGACCGGAAACGGTGTCGCCGGTTCGCAAATCGAATTTGCGAATTTGCGAAGGCGAAACGTAAATATCGTCGGGACCCGGCAGATAATTGTATTCCGGCGCGCGCAAGAATCCGAAACCGTCGGGCAAAGTTTCCAAAACGCCTTCGCTGAAAATCAAACCGCTTTTTTCGGTTTGCGCGGCGAGAACTTTAAAAATCAGTTCCTGTTTTCGCATCCCGCTCGCGCCTTCCACGCCCAAATCTTTGGCGATATTAGTCAACTGCGAGATTGACATTTCCTTTAAAACCGCGAGATTCAGCAGTTCGCCTTTCATCACGACATTTCTGCCGTCGCCCGTTTCGTGACCGTCGTTTTCCGAAACCGGAGCGTTTGTCGCTTCGATTTCCTGTATTTCCTGCGCCGCTTTTTCAAAGCCGTTCTCTGCCGGACTTTCGGTTTTAAGTGTTCTCGTGCGCGTTGTTTTGGTTGGCATTTTCTTATTCGTATTAAATTTTAAATTTGGGAAACTGTTGTTTTAGCTAAACTTCAAATTATAAGTTTTGTAAAAGATACGATTCTAAGCTCTTCAAAATACGATTTGCTTATCTCGTCTGGAAAGTATGGAAAGTTTCGTAGGGGGTAAAACGTTTAAGCCCTAGAGCTTTCTCAAAACCTGAGTTTTCTGAGATGTCCTTATTATGACCGAAGTTGTTTGTAGAAATCAACTGTAAAATCACTATTTGAAAAGATTTTTTATTTTCATTGTTTATCTCAACGTTGCTTCGATTTCCCGCCAGACTTCATCCCTGCCTTTTCCATTGACGGACGAATACGCGATGATTTTGCTTTCGGGCAGCGATTTTTGAATTTCGTCCAGACTTTTTTTCAGTTTATTGGCGGAAAGTTTATCGGTTTTGGTAGCGACAATCAGATGCGGTTTTCGGTTGTAAATCAGCCATTCCTGCAATTGCCGGTCAAGCGTCGTCGGACTGTGGCGAGCGTCAACTAACTGTATTGATAACACAAGTTCATCACGTTTGGCAAGATATTCTTCCGCCATTTTGCCCCAATCCTGCCGCATCGTTTTGGAAACTCTGGCGTAACCGTAGCCGGGCAAATCAACGAAATAAAACGCTTCGTTGATTAGAAAAAAATTGATGCTCTGCGTTCTGCCGGGCGTATTTGAAGTTCGCGCCAAACCCTTTCTCTGCAAAAGCGAGTTGAGAAGCGATGATTTGCCGACGTTCGAGCGACCTAAAAAAGAAATTTCCGGTTTCCCGTCATTCGTCCAATGTTCCTGCGAAAACGCGCTTTTCACAAATTCGGCGGAAGTGATTTTCATAAAAACCGAAAGATGAAGAATAAAAGTTCAGGTCTTAAAAGGAATTTTTCGTTTCCTTTAGCGTTTGACGCTGCTCCATCCTGTAATATTTTCCGCCCGCGCCTGCATCCGGCGTTTTATTAACTCGCGTGTTCCGGCAAGTCTCTCTTTCGCGTCCGGCTGGCGCAAAGTTAAAGTTTCCAGATTTTTCAAGTAATTTTTAATACCAGACGATTCTCTAAACTCCGCCAAAAACGGCTCGATTTTGGAAAACACCGCGAAATATTCATTGTTCGAGTCAACAAACATTTCCTCGTCAATCGCGCCGTGATTGACGAACGAAGCCGCCATATCCCAATAACTCAAAACCATTCGCAAATAATCGCTGGTTTCAGGATTGGTCATCGCCTGCATAATATCCGCCGTGCTTTCCGGAAAAAATGAAATCACCCAGCTTCTGGCTTCGCGCATTTTTTCCTCGCGGCGCAGTTCGTAAAGTTTCAGAATTAAATTTGCGGATTCTGTTTTGCTCATCAGGTTTCTCCTTAAAAAATTGGAATAGGACGCGGATAAACGCCGATTTAAATGGATTTGCGCGGACTTTTATTAGATTATCCGCGTATTAGATTACCCGCGCAAATCCGTTTTACCCCGCGTTTATCCGCATCCTATTTCCTGTGCTATTTTCAAAAAATGAAATCAAATCGTTTGTGTCGAAATCATAAACCGGCACGTCAAATCGCGCTTTTAAATCGTCAAACGTCATTCCGTCCAGTAAAATCGGCTCGTCGGATTTAATGGTGTGTTTCGGAATAATGACGAAATTGCCTTCGATTTTATCCTTCACGGCAAGAAAATCCTGCCCGGTCAAAAGTCCCGCGACGGCGACATCGCCGCCGAAATATGTATTTGGAACGGCGAGAACTTTTAACTTTGAATCGAGAACAGAATTTAGTTTTTCGATTTGCTCTGACAAAATCGGCGCGAACATTTCGCCCGTTAAAATCGTGCCGTCAAGCGATTTTCGATTTTCGATTTTCGATTTTCGATTTCGCGCTTTCGGCTTGATTGCCAATTCGTGCGTTCGGAAGTTTTTGTTTTCTTCAAGCGATGAATTCCGAATTCTGAATTCAGAATTCGGAATTTTTACGAGCAATTTTTCAAACGAATTTAGAAACGCGCGAATCATTCCCACGCCGTCTTCGATTTGCGGGTAATTACCGTAATGTTTTCTGGACGGAATTTTTTCGCCCGCTTTGATATAAATTTCGTCGCCGAGAAAAGCAAAGGTTACACCGAGATTTTTACGAAACTCCTTTTGCAGTTTTTCGACTTCCGCAATTGCGCGTCGGCAAAATTCCGGCGTGACGCGCGTCAATCTTTCGTCCGTGTTGTAGCGCGTCAGAGCGACGGGAACAACCGCCGCCGAGACAACTTTCGGATAATGCGCCACCAAATCGCGCAGAGTTTTTTCTAAAATTTCGCCGTCGTTAATTTCCGGGCAAAGCACAATCTGCGCGTGAATTTCGATGTCGTTTTCAAGCAGCGTGTTTAATTTGTCGAAAATGTCGGCGCGTTTTTCGTCAACTCCTAAAAGATACGCGCGGGTTTTCAAATCCGTCGCGTGAACCGAAACGTATTGCGGCGAAAGACGCTGCTCGACGATGCGCCGCATTTCGTCCGGCGTGATTGACGAAAGCGTCGTGTAATTTCCGTAAAGAAATGATAGAAGAATGTCTTCGTCGCGGACGAAAAGCGACGGGCGCGCGTTTGCCGGATTGCCTTTGCAGAAACAGAAAATGCATTCGTTGGCGCATTGACGCGGCACGATTTGCTCGAACATCAAACCGAAATCTTCGCTTTCGTCGCGTTCGATTTCGAGTTCCCAGGTTTCGCCGTTCGGCTTTTTAACCTGCAAAACAAGTTCGGTTTCACCCGCAGTTTGAAAACGAAAATCGAGATAATCGCGCACGGCGCGCCCGTTGACGCGCACAATTCTATCCTGCGGCGCAAGTTCCAATTCTTCCGCCAGACTGTCGGGCGAAACTTCCGTGATGATAACTCCAGCCCTTCTTAACTGCGTGACGGCGGGCGCGACTGCAAATTCATACATCTTAAAACGTCTGTGCTGTGAATAATTTAGAAGAAATACATTGACAAGATACAGTTTTATTTCATAATCTTAAATTTAACTCTCACAGCCACACAAGGAATTTTATCAGATAGCAGCGAATAATGTTAGGCGAGACAAATTCACCGATGAACGACAAAAATAATTCTTCCCGAAAAAAAATTCTGCTGGCTGAAGACGATTCTTCGATGCGCCACTTTATCGAAGTGATTCTGCAAAAGGAAAATTATGATGTTTTTCCGGCGGAAGACGGTCTTTCGGCAATGAAAACCGTTTTGTCCGAAAAATTCGACGCGGTGGTTTCAGATGCCGTGATGCCGAATCTGACCGGACACGAATTGTGCCGTATCCTACGCCAAAACTCCGATTTCGACAGCGTTCCGCTGATTATTTTAAGCGGGCTTGAACAAGATATTGCCAGCAATGCCGAAAACAATTGCGCCAATCTTTATCTGCTCAAAGGCGCGAATCTGAAAGAAGAATTGACGGAAAATTTATCAAAACTTCTCTCCAACAACGCTCAGGTTTGACAATCTTCCGGCAAACCAATCGAGCGATTTCTCTAAACAGATGAAAAACGAATTGACGCGGATTTTCTGAAAATATTATCCGCGTCAATTCCCATTTCCCCGCATTACTCGTGACTAATTTTTCGCGCTCAACGCGCCGCCCAGAATCGAATCAAGCGGCGTGTATTCCAGACCTTGCGAAGTCGCAACAGCTTCGTAAGTCAGTTTTCCGGCGTAAGTATTGACACCTTCTTTCAAGCCTTCATCTTCGGCAATTGCCTGTTCAAAGCCTTTGTTTGCCAGAGCCAGCGCATACGGCAAAGTCGCGTTGGTCAGCGCGAAAGTCGAAGTTCTGGGAACTGCGCCCGGCATATTGGCGACGCAGTAATGCAAAACGCCTTCTTCGTAAAATGTCGGGTTCGAGTGCGTCGTCGCGTGCGTCGTTTCAAAACAGCCGCCCTGGTCAACCGCCACATCAACCAGAACCGCGCCTTTCGGAATGTCTTTGAGCATATCGCGCGTCACCAGTTTCGGCGCAGCCGCGCCCGGAATCAAAACGCCGCCGATAACCAAATCGGCGTGTGAAATCGCTTCGTGAATCGCGTAACGCGACGAGGCGAGCGTTTGCACTTTCGACAAAAAGATGTCGTCAAGCTGTCGCAGACGGTCAAGATTAATGTCAATAATCGTCACTTTCGCGCCCAATCCGACCGCCATTTTCGCCGCTTCCGTGCCGACCACGCCGCCGCCGATAATCACGACATTCGCCGCCGGAACGCCCGGCACGCCGCCCAGTAAAATTCCGCGTCCGCCGCTCATTTTTTCCAGATAAGTCGCGCCCACCTGCACCGCCATTCTGCCCGCCACTTCCGACATCGGCGTTAAAAGCGGCAGAGTTCCCTTTTTATCGGTAATCGTTTCATACGCCACGCCCGTCACTTTTCTTTCTAAAAGCTGTTTGGTCAATTCCAGTTCCGGCGCGAGATGCAAGTATGTAAAAAGCAATTGATTTTCGCGCATTCGCGGATATTCCGGCGCGACCGGCTCTTTGACTTTGACAATCATATCGCCCGTTTTCCAAACTTCGTCCGCCGTGTCGAGCAGTTTTCCGCCCGCTTTTACATAATTTTCGTCCGAAAAACCCGAACCTTCGCCCGCCGTTTTCTGCACAAAAACTTCGTGTCCCGCGCCGACAAGCGCGTGAACGCCCGCCGGTGTCAGTCCGACGCGGTATTCATTATCTTTAATTTCCTTCGGTAATCCGATTTTCATAAACTCTCCAATAATTGATTTCGTATGTTTGTTTTGCCTAAATTCTAAAATTTATTATGCCTAACTTTTCGTCAAATTTCCTAATGCGGTTGTAATTTTCTCGGGCAAATTCGATTTAATGTTTCAATTATTTAATCGCCTGGAAACTTCTCATTTCACTCTTGACAATTCTCGTTATAACAGGTATTGTTGTAACAATGGCTAATTTACTGCGGCGGGAAATTAAACAAGCGAAGCCGTTCGACAGTTCGGCGGACGAAGCCTTTTTGAATTTACAGCGAACGACGGATTTTCTGACGCGGAAAGTTGTCGATGCGCTCAAACCATTCGGGATTACGCCGCCGCAGTATAATGTTTTGCGGATTCTGCGCGGCGCGGGTAAAAGCGGTTTGATAAATCGTGAAATCGGCGAGCGAATGCTGACTTTTGTGCCGGATGTCACGCGGATGCTCGATCGTCTGGAAGCGCGAAATCTGATTTGCCGTGAACGCGGCATCGCTGACAGGCGGCTGGTCACGGCTCGCATCACGGCGGAAGGATTAAAGTTATTAGCAAAGCTCGACAAGATTTTCCACGATTTTCACAACCGGCTGCTCGGCGGCTGTAACGAAAGGGAGCTTAAAAGTTTAATCAAAATGCTGGAAAAATTGCGGCGCGAGCTAATCGAAACAGACAAAACTTCCGTTTCGGAAAGATAGTTAAAAATTTTGTCTTAATCCTTGTTATAACAAAGATTGGGCTAACAAAGAAGGAGTTAAAAATATGAATAAATTAAAAACAATCGAGCGAATTTTATCGCCGACGGAAACGCATTGGGTCGGCGACGGGTTTCGGGTTCACAACTTTTTTCCGGGCGGCTATCGTTTTGACGAGCAGCGGATGAGTCCGTTTTATTTATTGGATTACAATGCGAAAATCGAGTTTCCGCCGTCGGACAAGCCGCGCGGCGTGGGCGTTCATCCGCATCGCGGTTTTGAAACCGTGACGATTGCCTTCAAGGGAAAAGTCGCGCATCACGACAGCACGGGAAACAGCGGCGTTATCGGCGAAGGCGATATTCAATGGATGACCGCCGGAAGCGGAATTTTGCACAAAGAATATCACGAACGGGAATTTACGCGCGCGGGCGGCGAATTCCATATGCTCCAGCTTTGGGTCAATCTTCCGGCAAAACACAAAATGACCGCGCCGAAATATCAGGCAATCGAAAATCACCAAATCGCCAAATTGCCACTGGCAGGCGACAAGGGAACGGTTGAAATAATCGCGGGCGAATATCACGGCGTTAAAGGAACGGCGACGACTTTTTCGCCGATTCAAATGTATAACTGCCGCGTCAAAAAAGGCGCGACACTAGATTTTACTTTGCCGGAGAATTTCAACACCGGAATTTTAATTCTCGAAGGCAGTGTCAAAATCAACGGCGCGGAAATCGCTCCGGTTGATAATTTTTGTTTGTTCAACAACGACGGAACGGAAATAAAAGTCGAAGCGTTGGAAGACGCGATGTTTATCGTCCTAAGCGGCGAGCCGTTAAATGAACCGATTGCCGCCTACGGTCCATTCGTGATGAACACATTTGAAGAAATTCATCAGGCAAAACGCGATTTCGGAAGCGGTAAATTCGGCTACCTTGAATAAATACAAAGAAGGCGGAAGCAATGAAAATCGTTCATTACTTCCGCCAACAGTAAATTTTGTAATTGTGTTTAAATCTCCACCGCGTCAATCTGCGCTCTTTGCAGTTTGCCCGAATAGTCAAATTACGGCTCAATTGTAAAACCAGCCTGAACAAAATGCTTGTCAAAAGTCAAAGCCGTTTCCAAATCTTTCTGTCTCATCACGAGAAACGAGATGCAATCGGTCAACGAATAGCTTTTGTCCTTATATTTCTGAAACATTGTCCAACCTTCAAAAAATAAATCCTCGTCAATATGGACGAGTTCAATTTTCGAACTCAATAAAAGATTTTCGCCTACTTCGACGGCTTTTTCGTGGCGACTGCGGCTGTTCAAATATGTAATTATCTCGTCAAAAATGTAGGAAGTAGTAATGATGGCAAAAGTAGTTTTCACTAAATTTTGCCAATGCGTCAAAGCCCGTTCGTGGTTCTGGTCGTCGTTCAACTCTAACGCCAGCCAATAACTCGTGTCCGCGAAATAGATTTTCATTTGCCGTAAATATATTTGTCGTGATTTTCCGAAGCGTCGGTTACGTCATCGCTCACCGGATTTTTGCCGAAACGCAAAATCGGGTCTTCGCCTGATAGTGGAATCACGAGGATATAATTTTTCTGCCGGCGAATTTCTACTTCCTTCGCGCCGCCCAAAAATCGCTTCGGAATCGTTATGCCTTGTTCGGTAACTTGTGTTTTCATAATTAAATTTCCACCAAATCAATCTGCGCCTTTTGCAGTTTGCCCGAATAGTCGATGTAGAGCGATTTCCATTCGCTGAAAATATCCAGAACCTGCGTTCCGGCTTCACGGTGACCGTTGCCCGTGCCTTTTGTGCCGCCGAACGGCAGATGGACTTCCGCGCCGATGGTTGCCGAATTGACATAGCAGATTCCGGTGTAAAGTTCCTGCATCGCGTAGAAAGATTGGTTGACATCCTGCGTGTAAATCGCCGACGACAAGCCGTATTTGACATCGTTCACAATGTCAATGGCTTCGTCCAAAGTTGAAAATGGAATTACAGTTGTAACGGGTCCAAAAATTTCTTCCTGCGAGATTCGCATATCGCGTGAAGCGTCTGTAAAAACCGTCGGCTCGATGAAATAACCGTTTTTATATTCGCCTTTTGTCAGGGCGTTTCCGCCGCAAGCTAAGGTTGCTTTATCTTCCTTTTGCCCGATTTCGATGTAGCTTAAAATTTTGTCCATTGCCGTCTTGTTGATAACCGGACCGACTTCGGTTTTCGGGTCTAAACCGTTGCCGACTTTTAATTTTTTAACGCGCTCGACAAGTTTTTCCGTGAACTTTTTATAAACTTTTTTGTGAACGACCAATCGGGAAGAAGCCGTGCAGCGTTGTCCCGAAGTTCCGAACGCGCCCCACAAAGAACCTTCGACGGCGTTGTCAATATCGGCATCGCCCATCACGATAATCGCGTTTTTGCCGCCCATTTCCAATGAAACAATTTTGTTTTGTCTGGCGCACGCTTCGGCAATAATTCGTCCCGTGTCGGTCGAGCCGGTGAACGAAATCAGACGCACATTTTTGTGATTAACCAGAGCTTCGCCCGCTTCGCCGAAACCGTTGACGAGATTGATAACGCCTTTCGGAATTCCGGCTTCTTCACAAGATTTGACGAGATTGATTGTCGAAAGCGGAACATCTTCGCCGGATTTCATCACGACCGTATTTCCGCAAACCAGAGCCGGAATGAGTTTCCAACTCGGAATCGCCATCGGAAAATTAAACGGCGTAATCAAACCGCAAATGCCGACCGGCTGGCGGACGCACATCGCAAATTTGTTCGGCATTTCCGCCGGAGTCGTAAAGCCGTGCAGCCGCCTGCCTTCGCCCGCCGTGAAATATGTGCAGTCAATCGCTTCCTGCACGTCGCCGCCCGCTTCTTTTAAAACTTTGCCCATCTCGCGCGTCGTCTGGCGCGTAAATTCGTCTTTGTTGGCGCGCAGAATTTCGCCCAAACGAAAAAGAATTTCGGCGCGTTTCGGCGCGGGCGTTCTGCGCCATTTGGTCGCCGCGTTTTTTGCCGCTTCGACCGCTTGTTCGACATCTTCGGCGTTCGATTTTGGAAAACGCCCGACGACATCCGTTGTATCCGCCGGATTTAAATTTTCAAACCATTCGCCGGACGCGCTCTTTACCCATTCGCCGCCGATGTAATTATGATGAGTTTTGGTTGATGTTTTTTTCGATTTCGCTTGTTTTGCTTTTGCCATAAATTAGTTAGTCTAAAGCCCAAAGTCCAGAGTCCAAAGTCAAGCCGTTTCTTCCGGCTACGGACTTTGGACTTTAGACTCTAGACTCACGAATTATTGAACCGTGAACTGCACGATGCGCTGTTGAACGCTTTTCGCGCGCGGGCTGTACCGGGCAATGTGCAGAATCACCGCGTCGCCCGTTTTTAATTTTCCGGCGATTTCGTTAAACGTTTTCGCGTCCGTGACGCTCACGCGATTGACGCGCTGAATCAAATCGTTTTCGTTTATTAAATCCGCGCCGCTCGCGCTTTTCAAATCGGCAATAAAACTCGCCGGGTCAATATCTTTAACCAGAACGCCTTTTTGATTTTCCAGCTTATTTGTCGCGGCAAGCTGCGGAGTTAAATCCGTCACCGTCAAACCGAGCGGCGTTTGCGCGGTATTTTGTCCAAGCCCAAGTTTTCGCCCTGTTTCGTCGCCATCGCTCTGGCTGGTCGAAGGACGTTCGCCGAGTTTGATAGTGGTTGTCAGACGTTCGAGTTTGTCGCCCGTTTCGCGCAGGAAAGCTAAAGTAACTTCTTTTTCCGGCGTGGTCGAAGAAACTTTGGCAATCAAGTCCTGCGCGCCTTCGACCTTTTCGCCGTTAAATTCGGTGATAATATCGTTGACCTGCAAACCGGCTCGTCCGGCGGGACTCTGACGGTCGAGCAAAGTCGTAACAATCGCGCCTTTGGCTTCCGGCAAATTGTAAACTTTGGCAAACTCCGGTTTCACCGAATCCAAATTTACGCCGAGATAACCGCGACGGACTTTGCCGTTTTGCAGAATTTGCTGATAGACATACGCCGCTTCGCTGGACGGCAGAGCGAAACCGATTCCGTTGTAATCGCCGGTCGTCGTCGCAATCTGCGAATTCACGCCGACGACTTCACCATTCATATTAACCAGCGGTCCGCCGGAATTTCCGCGATTGATTGCCGCGTCGGTTTGAATAAATTTCTGAAACGGCGAGGCAAAAGGCGTTTCGCGCTTGGTTTGCGAAATGATTCCGGCGGTCACGGTTTGCGCCAGACCAAACGGCGAGCCGATTGCCAAAACCCAATCGCCGACCTGCGTGCTGTCCGAATCGCCGAGTTTGACTGACGGCAAATCACGTCCGGCTTCGATTTTTAAAACCGCCAAATCGGTTTCTTCGTCCGTGCCGATAATTTTCGCGGCGTATTCTTCGCCGCCCTGCAATTTGACGGTGATGCGCGACGAATCTTCGACGACGTGATAATTCGTCAAAATATATCCGGCTTTATCGACGATGAAACCGCTGCCGACGGCATACGACGGGCGGCGCGGCAGTTGACGTTTGAAATATTCGAGAATATCGTCGGGCGTTCCGGTTGTCGGTTTGTCGTCTTTTATCGAAATGTCGGGGATTTTGCCTTTCGTATCGATGTTGACGACCGCCGGTTCGACTTCTCTGGCAACTTCGGCAAAGCTGTTTGACATCGCTTCCGGCGTTCGCGCGTTCGGCGGAACTTCGGCAGCCGCTTTTCGCTCGGAGATTAAAAATCCGATGCTGACACCGATGCCGACGGCGAAAATCGTGAAAATTGACAGCAGAATATAAATTTTTCGTAAGAATTTTTGTTCGATTTTGGAAGACAACTGTCCGGCAGATTTTGACATTTTAAAACACCTCGCGGAAAACTTCGGAGCGTTCCGAGTATAACGAAATTAAATAAATATCGAAAGCGACAAATGTTAGACGCTTAATCGAAACAATTCGTTAAAAATTATTTTTGTAAATTTTATGAGAGTTCATTTTTACTGTTAAATTTCGCTAATTGTGATTTTTGTTAGCGTAATAAACTTTTAAATCTTTTTCGCCCGTAATCAGCCATCTGCCGCCGATTTTACCAAACGTTAATTGCTGCTGGACTTTGCCGGAATTGGATTTTACGTCGTTCTGAAAATTCCATTCCTTGTCGAGGATAACCACAGCCTTTCCGCCTGTTTCGTCGGGCATAATTTTCACATTGTCGATGTTAATTTCGATGTCATCATAATCCGAATAGGCTTTTTCCTTGTCGGCGCGAACTTTATTAACACTTACTTTTCCTCCTCTGTAATAATCGACCGTGTCGGCGTAATTGTCGAGGTGCGCGTTAATGTCTCGGTTTTCCGACGAATCTTTCCAATTTTCAATCACGTCTCTGATGTCCGCTTTGACGGTTTCGGCTTCTTTTGGATTCAAAGTCGGCTTGACGGTCGGCGCGACGGACGGCGACGGCGCGGCATTTGAGTTCAAATTCGTATTCGCTTTTTGATTCGTATTTGTGACAACCGGAAAATTAACGTTGACGGTTTTAGCATTAACGTTATTATTCTGCGCCGTCTCGATTTTTCGATTATTCCGGTAAAACAAATATCCGGCAACCGCGCCGCCAATCACCAAAAGCGTGATTAAAGCCGTCAGCGCGATAACGAGTCCCGTGCCGGATTTCTGCGGTCGAGCGATAATTCTCGTCTGCTCGCTGTTCGTCCAATTCGGCGTTTGCACATTAGGATTTGCCGAAACGAGCGTTTCCGCCGCGCTCCAATTCTGCGAAATAGTTTGATTGACAAGCGGCGAACCGTCCTGCAAACAAAACTTTAAACTGTCGTCGGTATAAGTCGTCTGACAATGCGGGCAAATTTTCATAACATCATAATTTGGAGCTAAATTTATTTTCGCGCTTGATTATAACAAACTGAATCTTTATACAGCTACTTTTTCGCTTGTTTGGAATGGGAAAAGCGGCAAATCAATTTTTTCTTAATTTCTTAATAAAGCAATACCTCCGATGACGATTCCGAAAAATTTAGTGTAACCGCGCTAAAACCCGCGTCGTCTTTATGAGTGACCGACATTAGATTGATAAAACATTTGCGATGAGTGATTCGACAATTTGGCAGAATGAACTTCTGATACCGCGCATTGAAAATTCTGCGGCGGCATTTACCGACGGCACTCAAAGGGCGGATTACCAACTAATCAAACTCGTTTTAGCGGGCGATGAAATCGCTTTCGAGCAAATGTTTGACAAGTATAAACGGTTGGTCGCGGTGATTGCCGCCCGTTATTTTTCGCGCCCCGAACAAATCGAGGAAGTTATTCAAATCAGCTTTGCCAGAGTTTATTTTGAACTCAAGAATTTTCGCGGCGAATACAACTTTTCGCTGGCAAGCTGGCTGGGGAAAATCACGACGAATATTTGTCTGGATATATTGAAAAAGCAGCGGCGAAAACCGGAAAATCTCTGGTGCGAGCTTTCCGAAACGGAAAAAGAAACGCTGCTCGCCGATTTAAAAAGCAGCAGTGAAACGGAAGAAAATTTGATTGGGCGCGACTTGGCGGAGAAACTTTTGGCGCATCTGCCGAACGCCGACCGCGCGCTTTTACAGATGCTTTACGCCGAAGAAATGAGCGTTAATCAAGTTTCGGAGATAACCGGCTGGTCAATTTCAAAAATCAAGGTGCGAGCATATCGCGCCAGAAAATCTCTGCGAAAAGTTTTGCGGAAATTTTTGTAGCCGGAATCGCGCGGCGAAAATTTTTAGGGCGAAAAAAATGAAAAATCGAGATACACAAAATAAACGGCTGAATGACATTGAGCGCAAAATGCTTGAAGCCGCGATGCTGCCGAACGAAGAAATCGAAAAAATCGTTGGCAAGCCGCAGCTTTTTAATTCCGTAATGGCGCGAATCGAAGTCGAGAAATTGCACTGCGAACAAGAACACAATTCTGCCAGCCGTAAAATTTTTCCAATCAGGAATTGGCGTAAAATTGGTTACTCTTTCGGAATCCTAGCGATTCTTTCGTTAGCTGCGGGAGTTTTGCTTATCCGTCAAACATCGAATTCCGCACCGGATTTAATGAGCGAAAAAATTGCGGCGGTGAAACCATTGCTGACGGAAGCAGCAAGTAATTTCGCGCCGTCGCCGGATGACAATCCGCCAACAACCGACAAAATGACGAATAACAAATCTAATAAAATATTCGCCTCGAAAAAATTAACCAAAAAAGAGAATGTGAAAATTCAAAAATCGCCGGAAAGAAAAAGTTTAACGAAACCGTCGCCGCCAGTGATGATTTCGGAAGAGAAAGTATTTTATTCGCTCGTGTTTCCGGGCAATCCGGCAGTCGAAACCGGCGAACGGCAAATCGTGCGGACAGAACTTTCACGCGCCGCCCTGTTCGCGCTCGGCGTAAATGTAACGGCGGGAAACGACGATAACAGAAAATTTAAAACCGATTTGATTGTCGGCGCGGACGGTGTGCCGCAGGCAATCCGGTTTGTCGAATAATTTCGAGTTTAATTTCAGGAGATAAACGATTATGAAAAAAGCACTAAATATTTTAGTCGCGGGTTTGATACTTTTCACTTTATCAGCCGCCGGACAAACGACAACCATTACCGGCACGAGTCAAACCAAAAGGGCAAATGCCTTTACATATGCCTACACTACGGCGGAAAAAGTTGTCAAAAATGCGCCTTATTCAGCCGAAGCGACGACCGAACTCGTTCGTGTTTTGGGCGACGGAAATAAAATAACGCGCCTGACCAAAACTCTGCTTTACCGCGATAGCGAAGGCAGAACGCGGCGCGAGGAAACATCAAAACCTGTCGGCGCGTTTCCACTTGGAATAACGGAAACGGTCACTATCTTTGATCCGGTTGCGGGATATAGGTATTATCTGAATCCAACCGCAAAAACCACCCGCCGCGTGGCGATACCGCTGCAAAAACCAATCGTCGCCGCGCAAAATAATTCTTCAACGTACAATTTCCCGGCAATGGCAGCGACATCTGCCGGAAACGGCAATATTTTTACTGTCACCTATCCGACCGCCGGTTACTCAACGAAGAACGAAGACCTCGGTTCACGAGCTATTAACGGCGTGGAAGCAATTGGAAAAAGTTCGATGACAACGATTGCCACCGGAACAATCGGAAACGAGCGAGATATTGTCACGACTTCCGAAACGTGGTATTCAAAGGATTTGCAGATGACGATTTTAAATAAACGCAATGACCCGCAAACTGGCAATTACACTTACCAATTAACGAATGTCAAACGGAGCGAGCCGGACAAATCACTTTTTACAGTTCCCGCCGATTATAAAATTGTTGATAGTCCGGCTGGCGGAACAACAATTTTTGGAACGACGCTCAGAACCAATTAAGTTTTAAGGAGAATACATGAAATCCAAGACGTTTGTATTAATCATTTCCCTTTTGTGTTGGCTGGCAAGTCCAACGGTTGGCTCAGGTCAATCTAAACAATATTCGGCGGAAGATGTTTTAAAGAAAGTTTCAGAAAAACTCTTGGGTTTGAAAACTATCAGATACGGCTATCGAAGAGAATTAAATTACGCTTCGGAGAAATATTATGCAGAAACAAAAGCAGATGCGTTTTTAGATTTTACGTCAATTGACAAAGTTATCGGAGCGCGATACCAGTTTAGCAATCAAGACACTTTTGATGTTTTTAACGGCTCGGAGATGTTTTCTTTAAACAAGAAAAACAAAACTATTGAAGTTAATGACAAACCGATTATCACGGATTTTTCAAATAGAACTTTTCTTTATAACTCGCTGCTTACGCTAAGAAATGTTTTACCCAAAATTATTTCAGATGGCGCGATTCCGAAAAGCCTCTCGGAAACGGTTATCAACGGAACTGATTTTTATGTCGTTGAATTTACGTTGGACAAATACTTATTCGATCCGCTGGGGAATTTTCCGGCGAAAAAATTGAGTAGAAAAATCAATTATCGAATAACAATTTCCAAAACGAATTTTATGCCTGTTGAGGTAGTGCAAAAAAACGGCGAAACCGATTTCATCAAAACAAACTTTAACGATATTGAGATAAATCCGAAATCGCCGCCGGTTGATTTATCTTGGAATTTTTCAACCTATCTGAACGATTATAAATATGCCAAACCGCCGGAAGATAATCTGATAAAAGTTGGAGAAGTCGCTCCCGAATTTGGCTTGCCATCGTTTGAAAACGATGCTTTGACAGCTTTGAGCCAATACAAAGGCAAAGTGGTTTTGCTTGATTTTTGGATATTCCATTGCGGCTATTGTATCGCTTCCGTGCCGAAATTAAACCTCTTGCAGGAGAAATACAAGAACAAAAACTTTAAGTTAATCACCGTCAACGTCTATGATTCAAGAGAACTTATCCAACTCTACACAAAAACTCAAAAAACTAAATTTCAAATTCTTTACAAAGGCGAAGATGCAGCGCAAAAATACGGTATGTTTGGTTTTCCGACAGCGGTTTTAATCGACAAAGACGGGAAAGTAATTTATTCCGGTTCGTTTGACTCGCAAAAATTAGACGACCTTATTGATAAAAGTCTATAAGCGTTTGAACAGAGAGGTTAAAAGACTTCGGGTTTAGGAGTTTGAAAATAAACTAAACCCTGAAAAGTTTTACTGAAAAAATTCGGCAAACTATTCCGTGTCGGGAATCCAAAATTCTCCGTCTTCTGTTTCGATTTTTTTCAGCCCGAATTTTTTTAACTGACTTTCCCTGTGTCCGAGAAAAGTAAAATGCGGCGTGTCCGATTGGACGGTGCGAAACCAGCCGTGTTTTGCTAAGATTTTCCGCACGTCTTCGTTGTCAAATTGAGCAACGTCGAGCGCGAGCATTGAAAGATGCTGTGACGCGCCCGGCGCGGCGACTGAATAAAGAATCGAATTATTAAAATATGTGTTGAAATAAATTCCCTGTTTTTCCAGTGCGAGAACCGCGCCGACCTGTTCCTTGAGCGGCAGTTTTCGTAATTCTTCAACCTGCGCGGCGGTCAAACGACCTTCTTTTAACCGATGCTCGCAAGCCGGTTCAAAACGCGATTTCCAGAGCCGCACCGTATCTTCAAACGAACGGCGGGCGGCTTCCGAACCGCCGCGCGGCGTGATGTCCAAGTTTTTCTGCAAGGCTTCTTCACGCGCCTTCAGATATTCCTGCATCGCAACAGTCTGCAATTCGATATGCGTTTTTTCGATTTCCGCCGCCGCTTTGAAAATTCCCTGCTGATATTTTTCAACCGCTTCAGCAGTCGTAAAAATGCAGACGGGCGGCGGCACAACGCCATTTCCAATCACGAAAATCGCACCGTATTCGTTTAACAGCCGCAACTGGACGGCATCCGTTTCGTCGCAGATATTTGCTTTTTTTAATTTTCGCGCGGGCAAAACTTTGTCTAAAACTTTGTAAAATTTCGCGCGTTCATTTGGCGCGGGCAGTGTATATTTCATTAGTTCGACCGTCGCGTTCCCCGCCGTTTGAGCAAAATTTTTATCCGAAAAAACCAGCGTCGAAACGATACCGAAAAAGATGACGAAAAATTTAGCGATACGCATCAGCCAAAATAATAAATTGAAGCCGCCGAATAGTAAATCTGAAAATCTATCTTTTGCCGGACGAATTGTAAAAGGAAAAAATTTTTGTTTATACTTTGCTTGAAAAAAAGGAGCGCGAAATTGATTAACGCATCGCAAATCGAGGAAATTTTATCGCTTTACGGCAAGCACGGCTGGACGCTGCGCCGCGTTTTATTGTCCGACGCTCTGCGGACAAAAATTTCCGACCGGCTCGAAACGCTGTTCGGCGCGGAAGTCGTTTTTGAAACTTCGGAAATAAACGCGCTGTGGTTTTCCCGCGCTTCGGGCTACGGTAATGAAACTTGGGAAATTCGGCTTTTAAGCCAAACGCCGTTCGCGCTAATCGAAGTTTTTCAAGAAGATGACGACGAAGAAATCCGCGAAGAACGGCGCAAGGAATTAGAAACCGAATTAAAGGAAAAAACCGCGAGAGTTGAAAAATAGGACGCGGATTTCACAGATTGCGGCGGATTTTCACGGATTTTCAGAAAAAGAATCTGCGCTGAATCCGCTTTAGCCCGCGAAAATCCGCGTCCTATTTCTCTAAAATTTTCTGCCCGCCGAATTGATATTCGACCGCGCGGATTGATTCGAGTTCGTCTGATTTGAATTAGCCGAACTTGTCGAATTATTGCTCGCCTTATTGTTCGCCGAATTTTTATTTCCCGTTAAATTCAGCGGCTTTTTCGACATCGTTCCGGTGTTTAAATCAACCGGCGCGGGATAGCCTTTGCCTTTGAGCGCGGCAATCGGAATGTCGATTTCCTTTTTGCCTTTGATGGCGCGCGTGATGGTTTTGCTCGTATTTTTCTTGGCTTTCGCTTTGGCGGCGACATCTTCTGCGGTCACTTCCTGTCCGCCCGCGTCTGTCCCCATTTGTTTCAACGCGGCGAGAATTTTCGCGCGTTCCGCTTCCGTTAAAGAATCGAGCGAAACACCGTAAGTCGTCAAAACTTTTTGCAGATTTTCTTCAGTGTTTGTGCCGCGTTCATAAACGTCTCGGTAAATTTTCAACACGCCGTTTTCGACGACAATCGTTTCATAGCGCAGTTCGACGGGCATCGGCGCGGTTAATTTTAATTCCTTTGTTTCGGTTTTTTGCTTTTCATAATTCATTATGTCTTCAAGAGTTAAAGGCGTGTCGCTAAGCTGCGCGAGTGCCAGCGAAAAATCCTGAACCTGCGGACTTGTCAAACCGACGCAGCCGTGCGAAGCGAATCCGCCGAGTTTTGCCGGATTTTTTCCGCCGTGAATCAGACTCGGCAAACCGATTGGAATTTTAATCGGTCCGAGCGGATTCAGAGAGCTTCCCGCTTCGACTTTTTCGCCCGCCTGAACTTTTTTTGAACCTTCGACCCAAGGCTCGTCCGGCGGTGTCCACGTCGGATTAAAAATAATTTGCGCCGCCTGCCGCATTCCCGACGGAAGCGGAAATTCGGGATAGCCGATGCCGATTTTATATGATTTAACAAGCTGCCCGTCTTTGAATAAATCCATTCGATACGCCGGAGCGTTGACGACAATGCGCGTGTCCGTCGGAATCGCGTTCGGCTGGCTGGCGTTCGACATCGCGGGTTTTGTTTTGCCCGCATTATCGCCGTTTGCCCAGCGTTCGCCGACAAAGTTAGCCAGTTCCGACGTTTTATCCGCGCCGAGAATCGCGCGAATTTTTTCATCGGCTAGTTGTTTGGCTTCGGCGGTTGAGCCGTTTGCCGCATCTTTTCCTAAATTTGTTGTCGCATCGCGCGCGGTCTGCCGCAACTGTTCAATTTGCTCGTCGGTCAGATTCAGTTTTGATTTGAGGTCGGCGGCAAAATTTTGTTCGGCGAACATTGCGTCCAGAACCGGCAGAGTGAAGGGCAAATTAACCGCCTGTTCCTGTTTTTGTTCATTGGAGACGGGCGGCGCGGGAGATGTTTGAGAATTTACCGCAGCCGCATTTGCAGTCGCCGTATTTGTATTGGCTGGCGAATCCGTTCGATTATTCGGTTCGACACAGCTTGCGGTAAATAAAATTCCCGCAAAGACAATGGGAAAAGTTATCGAGAAAGACTTAAAGATTTTGTTCATTTATTCGTAAAACTCCTTTGTAAAAGTTTGATTATTCGCATCAATTCGAGACGCTGGCAGAGCTTTTTCTTGCGAAGCAATGTTTATGCCAGGGATTATTTTATCTTCCGATTATTCGACGAAGATTAAAAGATTAGATTTGGATTTGGCGATTTACCGCAATAAATCATAAGGATTAATATTTGTTCCATCCCAGTAACGCTTCGGGTCATCGATTATCCAGATGGCGAAATGCAGATGAAAATTCCCCGCGCCGGCGTTTCCCGTGTCGCCGACGTAGCCGATAATCGTTCCCTGCCGCACGTATTGATGTTCCTGAATTTCGGCGGCGCGGCTCTGGAGATGCGCGTAGTAATAAATCAATTTTTTATCGCGGCTGAATTGATAAATCGTGATGCCGCCTTTTTCGCTGTCGAAAAATCTGGCGATTTCGCCGTCCGCCGCCGCCAGAACCGGAGTTCCGCCCGCCGCCATAATATCAATCGCGTCGTGAACTCTGCCTTCGGAACGCGCGTCCTTAAACGTATCACGCAAATTTTCGCGCTTGATTCCCGCAACCGGAATAATAAGTTTGTCCACCGCCAGCGTTGTCACGGATGTCGAATTATTGTTTGACGAATTAACATTTATATTAACAGGCAAATTAGCGGCGGAATTAACGTTTGTCAAAACATTGCCGTCGGCAGGTGTAGGAGTTTCTCCAATCGTCGCCGTCGGCTTAATCGTCGGATTTAAAATCGGCAAAGCGATTTCGAGATTCGTATTTTGCTTCGGCGGCAGATTTTCATTTCGAGCCTGCGGCGCAAGCCCGCCGCACGACGCGAAGAACGTAATCATTATGATTAAACTCATCGGCTGTTGTCGAAAAATTTTCAAAATTTTCATCGGGAATCGATTTTATTATTTTTCCGCCATTTGCAATAACGGATTTTGTTTATTTGAGATGGCTTTTTACAGTTTGCGGCGAAAATGTTAAAATTCATAGTTCAGTGCCGCGATTTTTTACCAAAGACGCGGCAAGTTGGTTTTGAAAATAATGACGATAAAAGATTTCGGCGCGCGAGTTGAAAGTGTTTGGGAAGGTTTGCGCCCGATGACCAAGAAAATGCTGGTCGGCGCGATGCAGACCAACGCGCCCGCCCAAAAACAAAAGTTTTCCTACGACGCTCACGCCGATTGGGAATTGAGCCGTCTGCTTTCCGCTCTGGACGAGCAATCTGCCGAGGCGAAAGCGAAAAACGATTCTGCGAAATTACGCGAAATAACTCAATTGGCGGAAACCTGCGCCGATGTTTTGCAGTCGCAAACCGAATCGGCGGAAGTTTTTATACAGCTTGCGACGCGCGCTCTCGACCGCCGCGATTATAAAAAAATCGATGCGTTAGCCGATATTTTACTAAAACGTTTTTCGGTCGGCGAGATGTGCGAGATTGCGCGGCAGACGACGAATCCGGCAATTCGCGCTCTGGCTTATGAAACGCTCGCGCTCGTTCCCGTCGCGTCGCTCATTCCGCTGACCGACGATCCGCTTTATTCTGAAATCGTCCGCGCCGCGCTCGAACAACAGGCGTTTGAATACGATTCGGAACAAGCGCGAATGGTTTTGGAGCAACTCGAAATAAATGAATTTGGCGAAGAATAAATTTTCATCAAAATAGAAGAAAAATTATCCAATAAGGGCGGATACAAGTATGCGATTTCTTTTCATATTGTTGATAGTTTTGACGGCTGGGGCGGCACAGGCTCAATCTACGAAAAAGCCGACTATAATCGATAATCTCAATCCTGTCCTTGCCCGCTATGGATGGGAAAACCGGATAAAATGGGGAGCGATTTCCGATGATGGACATCAGGTATCGGCGCAATTTGTGTCAATCGCCGATAAAAATTTTGTGCTTAATGGGCTAAAGCAGAGCAAGGACTTTAAGGAAAGCGACGGTATGAGTATATTGCTTTGGCATCGCGGAGCCTTAAAAACTTTTCGTGAACAAAGTGAACCATCTATGCACATTGTATGGTATGAAAATAAAATTGAAATCCATTTTGATCTCCATTGCCCTGGATGGACGCACCCGTTAAAAAGTTATAAACATTTTCGGGAAGTATTTACGAATTTGCGGAAGCGTTCATACACTTCTCAGGAAAAAATCGCTCGCAGATTACAAAATGATCGCCAAGCAAAAAGCCTATTGCTTGAAAGTAACGAAGGATATTGATGATTTATTTCGCTCTTGAACCGGAAAAATAAAGCATCCGCAAACAAAAAAACGGCGCGAATTTATCAAGATGCTGAAATGATAAATCTGCGTTATCCGCGTGCATTCGCAACAAAAATAATCTTATTTATTCATGCAGCTTAGTATTATTGCGGCAGGTTTTTAATTCGGAAGCCGGAGTGGAAACCTGAGATTTTATTTTTTCTGTCCAAAACCCCAGCGAAAAGGTGTCGGCAAAAAAGGCACGCCGCCGATTCTGACTCCCGACCACATCATCAGCGAGAGGGGTTTATGCCACCAGCCGTTTCTCGCCGCCACACATTTTTTTAACTGTCCGTCGGCGCGCCAGCGTTCCTTCCAACTTCCGCCTTTGAAATAAGCCAAATCGTGTTGGACGCAGCAATCCAGATAATCGCCGTCGGGAAAATGCGTGCAGCCGTCGCTTTTGAAATTTTCGGGAAAAGTCTGCGCCGAAAGCGCGGAATTAGATTTAGTCTGCGCGCTCAAACTGATTGCCGAAACAATAAAAATAAAACTCGCTAAAATTATTTTTTTCATTTTTACCTCGTATTAACTCGCAGAAACCGCTTCTATATTTTCATTTTTCAGACGCTGCGCGTAAAGCGGAAATTTCGCCGTTATTTCCGCTACTTCTTTTTTCACTTTCGTTTTTACGTCTTCGGAATTCGGCTCGTGAATCACGCCCGCAATCAATTTTCCAATCAGACGCATTTCGTCTTCGCACATTC
>JBPCRW010000023.1:0-8323 GCA_050996405.1 Pyrinomonadaceae bacterium
TAAGGATACAAATAAGGATACAACATAAGAAGGATGCTTAAATGAGCGTCCTTCTTGCTGTAAGTTGTTGAGAATAATGGAGCCATCCATGGGATTCAAACCCACGACCTTTCGATTACGAATCGAAAAAACCAGCATTACATAGCTACTCTGACTATACCATAGTAATGAACAATCCTTTTGGGAAAACTGAAAAATTGATTTCAAACGCATCGGAAAAAGCGCGTGAGCGGGTTTTAAGTTATCAAGAAGAGATACGATTACTAAATGAGTATGCGGGAGAGCGCGAACATATCAAGCCGATTTTAATATGCGTTCTTGATACAGCGATGCGACCAGAAGAGATTTATAAGTTAAATTGGAGCGATATTGATTTTGACAATAGCGTCATTACTATACTCGCTGAAAATACAAAAACGGAAACTGAAAGGATTGTTGGAATCATCCCACGCCTGAAAAATGAACTTGAAAAAATCTGGACATCTAGTCCACAATTGCCAAATTTCACAGTATTTGGCGTGAAATCGATTAAAACGGCTTTCAAAACTGCTTGCAGGAAAGCAAGGATAATAAAACTTTCGTTTCCGTGATTGCCGGCACACAGCGACAACAAGAATGGTTAATTGCGGTATGCCGCAAGCTGAAATTATGAAGACAACCGGACATACCCAACTTAAGACTTTTTTGCGTTATGTAAATTTAACGATGGAAAGTGTGAGCAGCAGCGCAAAGAAGTTTGGCGATTTTTTAAATAGTAAATTAGCAAATACAAAACACGGTGAAGAGGTATCTGCCCAGTCAGAAACTATCAATTAGGGTATTTGTAAAAAGACCGAGCGCGGGTGAAAAACGATTAGCCGTAAGCCGTGTTATAATCCGAAAAAGGGAGAAGCGAATATGTTGACCACAATCGAAGCTGAAGTGGACGTAAACGGAAAGGTAACTCTGCTTGAGCCTATCCGAATCACTAAAAAAAGTCGGGCAATTATAACTTTGCTTGAAGACGAGAATGCGGCAAAACCGGAGATGAGCGAGCGGGAAGCGCAAGCAGCCGAAGATCGTTTCGCGCAGTGGATCGGTTCGGTTGATAGCGGAAATCTTGATTCCGCCAATAACGAACAAATTGATGTCGACCTTGTTTGGGAATACGGAGCAACGCACGATGACGAACGATGATTTGTTTTTAGACACATCGGGTCTGCTTTGTCTGTTTGATAAAGCAGATTCTCGCCATGAAAGTGCCGCCAAATTTTTTCGTCAAGCTAAATCTTTGTTCACGTCAAATTATGTTTTGGCAGAATTTATTCCGCTTGTAATGAGCCGCAAACTTCATCGAACAAGCGCGCTTTTCTTTTTGAAGAATTTTGTTTTGCTGCCCCGCCTCGAACTTGTTTGGGTTGATGAAAAAACTCATCAAATGGCAATGTCGCTGATTGAAGATCGACTGGACAAAAATTATTCGCTCTGCGATGCCGTAAGTTTTGTAATTATGCGGAAGCGAGAAATTTCTGAAGCCTTAACTACCGATAAACATTTCGAGCAGGAAGGTTTTATTCGCCTGCTTAAATAAATCTACCTGCCAAACAGAAAAACGGTTTCCAAAAATAAAGATAACCGTTTTCGTGCAGTGCTTCGAGCCACATTTGCATGACAACGGTCAAACGGTTTGCTTCGTCAATACTGATGATTGATTTTTGTCGTTGTAAGGATTCAGCGACTCCTTTTTGAAGTCGCGGGCTGGTTGGCAATTTGTCATCTTCGGAGTAAAGATTTAGCTGGAATGCGAGCGAAACAAGAATTTGTTTGACGGAATTCGGAACAATTTTAATCGTCCTTGCGCCATTGCTTTTTAATTCTTCATCAGCAACCTTTAAGAGTGCGGAAGTTCCGATTCCAGCGTTTCCGACAAGCAAAAGCGAATGTCCGGCGATCATAAAGTCCGTCATTAAATTATCTGATACGGTAACGAGTAATAACGATTATTCACGGAAATTAACCCTATTTTTGCCTTGAAAATCAGCATTTTGTTGTTGTTAAAATGCGCCACGTGACAAGTAAGTTATGAAACTTTTTAACCAAAATATAAATTCGTCCAATCGAAAGCTAAATCATTGCCACACCTGCCAGAATTGAGATATAACAATTTTTTGATTATTAAAACTCGCGCTGCACCAGTTTAATTACACATATCAACTGTAAACCTACAGATGAATTATTATTATGGAAAACATACTTCTAAGTGAAACGAGTGAAGAATTTGTCTGCTTATAGGCAACAAATCCTAGTGCAGTAAAGTTAATAAAACGCGCTTTTCCGAAAATTCGTTATCAATTCTAACCCTCTTTTTCAATCCTAGTTAGAAGGGCAGTAATAAATTTCGTAATTTGTTGTTGGCGGCTTTAATATAAAAAACAGAGTGCGATTCCCATTCGATTTATAATAAAGATTTATGTTTATTTATAATTTGTAAAATAATATAGTGGGGTATAGTATATTTGATGAAAAACAGTTTTTAGTTTATAAAATTTAAATGGCACATATACTAAAAGACAAGAAAAAACTGCTGAACCGAACTCGACGCATTCGCGGTCAAATTGAGGCAATTGAGCGAATGATCGAAGAAGAAACTGAAGGCTGCACGGATGTTCTCCAACTAATCGCTTCCTGCCGGGGCGCAATTAATGGTTTGATGGCGGAAGTTATTGAAGGACATATTCGCTTTCATATCATTGACCCCGATAAAAAGCCGACTCGCGAGCAAACCGAAGCCGCGCAGGAAGTCATTGAAGTAGTAAACAGATATTTAAAATAAGGCAGCGCGCAAACATATGTCACCCGGAATTAGACCTAAGCCCGTCGTAAAAAAAATGACCTGGCGCGAACGCTTCACCGCGCTCAAGTATATGCCGCCGTTTTTCAAACTCGTCTGGAAAACTAATCGCGGCTTTACCGTTTTGATGATTGCATTGCGAGTAGTGCGATCGTTCGTTCCGGTCGCCACGCTCTGGGTCGGTAAACTCATCATTGATGCCGTGCTGACGGCGCGAACAGTATCGCCCGACGCAGATGAGCAGTCTTTTTACAATAATTTTCATTTGTGGGAACTCGTCACGCTCGAATTCGGAATCGTCGCGCTCGGACAGCTTTTAACGCGGGCTTCGGCATTGATTGAAAGTTTGTCGGGCGATTTGTTCGCCAACCAAATCAGCGTCCGGCTAATGCGGCACGCCGCGCGGCTCGATTTATACCAATTCGAAAATCCCGAATTCTACGACCGATTGGAAAGAGCGCGCCGACAGACTACGGGAAGAATCGGACTTTTGCCGCAAATCTTTCAGGTCGCTCAGGACGCATTTACGCTCGCATCTTTGGCTGCCGCACTGCTCGTTTTTAGCCCGCTGCTCGTGTTGCTTTTGGTGTTTTCAGTATTACCCAGTTTCTTAGGCGCGACGCATTATGCAGCACTTGAGTATTCGCTACTGTTTCGCCAAACGCCGGAGCGAAGATTACTCGATTATTTTCGTTATATCGGAGCAAGCAACGAAACGGCGAAGGAAGTTCAAATGTTTGGACTGGCTAATTGGTTGGTCGAACGATTTCGCCGCATTTCAAATCGCTTTTACAACGAAAACAAAAAACTTTCGATTCGGCGCGGCATTTCCGGCGCGGCATTGTCGATTCTCGGCACGCTCGGCTATTACGCAGCTTACGTTTCTATTCTGGCGCAAGCCGTGAGCGGAGCAATCACAGTCGGTTCGCTGACGTTCCTTGCCGGTTCGTTCGCCCGCAGCCGCGATCTGGTCGAAAGCATTTTAAGTAACGCCGGCACGGTTTTCAGTCAGGCACTTTACCTGAAAGATTTGTTCGATTTTTTTGAAGTGCAGCCGACAATAGTTTCGCCTGTTAACGGGCGAAAAGTCCCTAAAACAATTGAGCAGGGATTCGTTTTTGAAGCGGTCGGTTTTCGTTATCCCGAATCGGAGAAATCGGCGATTCGCAACGTCAGTTTTACTTTGAAACCGGGCGAGCGAATCGCTTTAGTCGGCGAAAATGGCGCGGGGAAAACGACGCTCACTAAATTGATCGCCCGTCTTTACGACCCGAACGAAGGACGAATCACGCTCGATGGCGTTGATTTGCGCGAATACGATTTGGAATCGCTGCGCTCTGCAATCAGCGTTATTTTTCAGGATTTTGTGCGCTACGATATGGCGTTCGGCGCAAATATCGGTGTCGGCGAAATCGAGTCGGTCGAATCCTACATTTCTAAAACGCAGGAAAGCCGCGCCGAGCGTGAAAGCATCACCAATAAAAATTCTGCGGCGAATGGCAAAGAAAACGGCTTTGATCTTGAGCCGAAAATTAATGTTCCTCGAATCGAAGTTCCCGCGCAAATTCAGACAGCGGCGGAGAAATCGCTTGCGGCAACTTTATTGCCGCGCCTGCCGGATGGTTACGACCAGATGCTCGGAAAACGATTTGAAGGCGGCGTTGATTTATCCGGCGGCGAATGGCAAAAAGTCGCTTTGGGACGCGCTTATATGCGCGACGCGCAGCTTTTAATCTTGGACGAGCCGACTGCCGCGCTCGATGCTCGCGCCGAGTTTGAAGTTTTCACGCGATTTAGCGAACTGAGTCAGGGACGTATGGCGATTTTGATTTCGCATCGTTTTTCGACCGTCAGGATGGCTGACCGGATTATCGTTTTGCAAAATGGGACGGTTGCCGAAGAAGGAACGCACGACGCGCTTGTTTCAAGTGGCGGCGCATATGCCGAGTTGTTTGAATTGCAAGCCGCTGGTTACCAGTAAATCGGATTTTTTAATTTTAATTTGCGGCTTAAAAACCGAAGGACAATCCTTATGAACGAACGGAATCACGACCATCAGCAATCGAATAAAGGCGAGCATTCCCACACGAAAGATGCTCACGAGCAAGGCAAACACGACGCGGGTCGCGGTCACAATCATCACGGCGGCGGTGAACACGGTCATACGCACGGTGTAATTGACCCGTCAATCGCCGCTACTGACAGAGGATTGTGGGCGGTTAAATGGTCTTTTATTGGACTGTTTCTAACCACGCTGATACAAATTTTTATTTTTTATTTTTCGGGAAGCATCGCGCTGCTCGCCGACGCGATTCACAACGTCGGCGACGCTTGCACCGCCATCCCGCTCGGCATCGCCTTCATTTTAGGCAAGCGAAAGCCGAGCAAAAGATTCACTTACGGTTTCGGGCGCGTCGAAGATTTAGCCGGTCTAGTCGTCGTGCTGACAATTCTAGCGAGCGCGATTTGGGCGGGTTACGAGTCAATCAACAGATTCTTTCACCCGAAGCCCGTTACTTACCTCTGGGCGGTAGTGATTGGCGGAATCGTCGGCTTTTTAGGAAATGAAGGCGTTGCCATATTCCGTATCAAAGTTGGGAAAGAAATGGGGAGTGCTGCGCTCGTCGCCGACGGCTATCACGCGCGCACTGACGGCATCGCCAGTCTCGCAGTCATTTTAAGTGCGATTGGCGTGTATTTGGGATTCCCGCTCGCCGACCCGATTATTGGAATCATTATGACGATTCTAATTTTGAAAATCGTCTGGGAATCGTCGGGCGCGGTTTTTACCCGCCTGCTCGACGGCGTTGAACCGGACGTGCCGGATAAAATTAAAGAGCAAGCCAAAAAAGCCGAGGGCGTGAAAGATGTCAGCGAAGTGCGCGTGCGATGGCTCGGACACCGGATGCACGCCGAGCTAAACGTCGTCGTCGCCGAAAATTTATTGGTCGAACAGGGTCACGATATTGCAACCCGTGTGCGCCACGAGCTTTTGCACAACTTGCCGTTTCTTTCTAATGCGACAGTTCACATTGACCCAGCGAACGCTTCGGGCGAAGCGCAC
Organism: Pyrinomonadaceae bacterium; assembly: GCA_050996405.1. Lineage (GTDB taxonomy): Bacteria > Acidobacteriota > Blastocatellia > Pyrinomonadales > Pyrinomonadaceae > JBPCRW01. The sequence goes on from JBPCRW010000023.1 coordinate 5,895, forward strand.
CATAAAATTAAGGAACACGCGCACGACGGACCTGCCCATTCGCATTAATCGGTTTATGACAAAAAGGAAATTCTTAAACAAAATATGGGACATAAACATAATCACGCGCCGACTGATTACGGACGTGCTTTTGCTATTGGCGTAATTCTCAATCTCGGTTTTGTCGTCCTTGAAGTCATCTACGGGCAACTTTCAAATTCGCTCGCGCTGGTCGCAGATGCTGGACACAATTTAAGCGACGTGCTTGGTCTTGCATTTAGCATGGGGCGCGATGATTCTCGCTCGCCGCAGTCCGACAACCGAACGCACTTACGATTTCAGGCGTTCTTCGATTTTAGCCGCGCTCATCAACGCTGCGGTTCTTCTCATCAGCGTCGGAGATAAAATCGTCACGGAAGGCAGCTTTCTGCTTCGCGCCGAATGGCTCAAGTAACATTCAGCAGTGAAATGTGCGGAAAGGTTTTTCACGAATCATTTAAGAAAGAAGTTGCGACCGGGACAAAACGGCGCGGCACTTCGCTTTGTAATTTTTGTGAAGAACTCCTCCGGCGGCAGCCACGCTGTCTGTTAGCAGATACTCGCTGCTTGCTAACGGACAACTAAAAACATCTTTAATCCGTCCTTACATTTTCGTAAATTCAATTTTTCTCAACAAAATAAAGGATTTAATTAATCGCTGCAAGACGCGAAAATTGTGGCAGGAAACTTGCCATATGGATAAATAACAAACGAATCTTTTTTACTTCGGGCTGACCTGTATGTGAGAAAGGATTGTAAAAGTTGAAAAACGAAGCCGGTGAGGTGATTGACCTTAAAGAGCGCGATTGCGAGCTGTGAATGTTCCTTGCATTACGCGCTTTCATCCCAAAGACGCGGGGAGTGAGAAGGTCACCCGCCGGAACAAAAGAAGCGTCCATTTAGGAGCATTTTCTGTATTTTAGGGAGATTTGCCATGAGATTTAAAAATATCAGCGCGTTAAAGCGCACGGCGTTTATGTTTATGTTTGCGGCGGCAATCGTCATCGGCGCAAGTGCAACGTCATACGCCCAAAATCGCAATTACAACAATGGCTATGGCGTGGGCAATTATGAGCGTCAGGAACGCCGCGAGCGAAGATACGAAGAACGCCGCGAACATCGCGTTTATAATAACGGCGGTTACAATGGCTACTATAATAATGGTCGCTACAACAATAACGGCGGCTATTATAGCAACGGCGGCGGATACAATAACGGCTATTACGACCCTTATTATAACAATCGCGGTTATAATAACGGCAGATACATCGGCGGCGGTTATTACCATCGGGACAGCCGCAATCCGGTCAAGCGCGGCATTCACCATCTTTTCGGCGGTCACTAAACCGTGCAAAAAAAACTCTCCCGAATAAATTGATTGGCGGGCAATCGCCGGAAGTTCTCGGCGATGTGTCCGCTTCCTGACTTACATTTTGTTTATTTGTTTAGAAGTAGGTACTTACCTGATGCCAATATAACTTCATCTATGGATTAAGTAAGCGGACCAAATTGTTTTATAAATCATTTTCAGATTAGCTCAAGAATTATCGGAAGACCGAACAGGTTCACAAGCAAGCATCTATAAAATAATTCGGTCTTCATACTTATTTTTGGATTTACATCGTTCCCGCTCTGGTTTTTATGATAGCCGTAATTTTTGTTGCGCCGCGTTTGATGGATTATTTAGACCATCGGCAGGCAGAAAAATTCAAACGCGAGTCGCGTGAAGACGCACGGGCGAGCAGGAAACAATTCTAAAAAAATTACATAAAATTCCGATGGGTTTTAGATTCGTCCGAAACGCATTTTATACTCACCTGATAGAAAACATATTTATAAACGATCAGCGATTCCGTTGTCGTTTCGGCATTTCGTGACGGCTAAGCAACGAGCGAATATCCGATTATTCTGCGGCATTTACCATTCCCGTATATCCCTTCAATTTGTGCAGATTCCTAATAAAACTTTGAGCTGTCTGATAATGGACAGCAACTGTCTGTAAGCAAACGAATTTTCTTAAGTAAATTCGGTTTTCATCAATAAATACGAGGTTTTATAACTGGCACATTCCTTGCAATATCAATCGCAGAATAGAGAACTAATTATAATTCGGGTTAATAAAATGAGCGACACAAAACGTAAAACAATTCTTTTTACGTTCAATTTACTAATGACAATAATTTTGTCTGTCTTTTTCATAGTGCCGGTTTTCGCGCACGGCGGCGTAGACGATGAAAAGCCAGCCGCGACACCCGTTTCTAATCAAAAGGGAATGGTCGTGCGAACGGCTCGCGCGGGCGACTTTGAAGTATTGCTTAAGCACTCGCTGCTTGAACCAGACACGGAAACGGCGGCAAAACTTTTTATCACGCGATTCGCAACTAACGAGCCTTTTGCCGATGCCAAACCGA
>JBPCRW010000040.1:0-6918 GCA_050996405.1 Pyrinomonadaceae bacterium
TCATTGTTTTCATCAATCACGCTGACCGTCTTCGCCAATTTCAAAGGCGAAGTCGCCGAACCGATTTTGTCCGCTTCTAAAACTTGCATCATTTTTTTTTGCCAAGTTTTTCATCATCAGAAACACCCAGAAAGAATATAAAATCTTTGTGTCTTTGTGATGAAAAAATCAATCCATCTTTCTCAGCCGTAATCTCAGAGCTTGAAGTTTAATAAATCCTTCCGCGTCCGATTGGTTATACGCGCCCGCATCGTCTTCAAATGTGACGACGCGCTCTTTGTAAAGCGAGTTGGGCGAACGTCTACCCAGAATCGTGACGCTGCCTTTGTAAAGTTTCAAACGAACTTCGCCCGAAACAGTTTCCTGCGTTTGGTCAATCATCGAGCGCAAAATCTCAAATTCGGGCGCGAACCAAAAGCCGTAATAAACCGATTCGGCAAACTTTACGCCTAGAGAATCGCGCAGTCGCATTACTTCTCTGTCAAGCGTGATTGATTCCAGAGCGCGATGCGCCGCCTGCAAAATCGTCACGCCGGGCGTTTCATAAACTCCGCGCGACTTCATCCCGACGAAACGGTTTTCGACTAAATCGACTCTACCGATGCCGTGTTCGCCGCCGATAAAATTTAATTTGGAAAGCATATCAACCGCGCCGTATTTTTCGCCGTCAATCGCCGTCGGCTCGCCTTTTTCAAAAGTTAAAACGATTTCCTGCGCTGTGTCCGAAGCGTTTTCAGGCGATTTTGTCAGTCGAAAAATGTCTTCCGGCGGCGCAGCCCATGGGTCTTCCAGAATTCCGCCTTCGTAAGAAATATGCATCAGATTTCTGTCCATCGAATACGGCTTTTCGGCGGTCGCCGTGACGTTAATTCCGTGTTTGGCGCAATACGCGATTAAATCGGCGCGACCTTTAAAATCCCAGTGCCGCCAAGGAGCGATGACTTTAATATCCGGCTGAAGCGCGTAATAAGTCAGTTCAAATCTAACCTGGTCATTGCCTTTTCCGGTCGCGCCGTGCGCCACCGTGTCCGCGCCTTCCTTTTGCGCGATTTCGATTTGTTTTTTCGCAATCACCGGACGCGCTAATGAAGTTCCCAAAAGATAAACGCCTTCGTAAAGCGCGTTTGCCTTAACCGCCGTCCAGACAAAATCCTTGACAAATTCCTCGCGCAAATCTTCGACGTAAAGTTTCGACGCGCCCGTTTTTAAAGCCTTTTCTTCGAGTCCGTCGAGTTCTTCGCCCTGCCCGACATCGGCGCAGAAACAGATGACTTCCGCGCCGTAATTTTCCTTGATCCACAAAAGCATCGCCGAAGTGTCGAGTCCGCCCGAATATGCCAGAACTACTTTGTTAATTTTCTGTTCCATTATTTTTCAAATATTTCCCAAATCTTTTTTATTGTCGCTTTCTGCGCTTTTATATCTTTTACGGCAATAAAAATCGTGTCGTCGCCCGCAATTGTGCCGACGATTCCTATGACGTTTGCTGCGTCAATTCTAACCGCAACCGCCGAAGCCAAACCTGCTTCACATTTTGCGACAATCAAATTCGTTCCCGCCGTCTCCAAACCCATCAAGCCGGAAGCGACCGCGTTTCTCGGTTTTTGCGGCAGCGCATAAAAACCCTTCGCCTTTATAATTCCGAGTTCGTCCAAATCGCGCGAAACGCTGGATTGCGTGACGACAAACCCTTTTTTCTCCAAAAGATTAGTTAATTCTTCCTGTCTGCCGATTTGCCTGGCATTTATAAATTTTAAGATTGCCGTTTGTCGCCGCTCTTTCATAAAATATAATAATTATGCATTCTTTGTGCATAACTACTGCATAGACGCATAAATTACTAATAAAGTTGCATAATGTCAACTAAATGAAACAACGCGCAAACTTTTTCAGTTGAATTATTTGGTTTTTATTTTTTTGAGCGAAGAATTTGCCGCGCCGAGAAAAATATATGCGGCAAGCGAAGCGATAATTATCGTCGAAAAATTTATAAAAAATGCAATGCTTCTATTTATAACCTCATCGTGAGTCGTCATTGCCGGAAAACCGAGAACAAAACATATTCCAAACCAGACCGGAATAATAGCAAGCTGGGCGGTTGCCGCAAGTCCGATAAGCTCGCGCGCTCCAACATCGTCGGAGTTTGCTAAAGCGGCGGCGATGCCAACCGCCAGCGAGATGAAAAAACTTACCGGCAGGGAATTGAATTCGTCGTATTTAATCGGCGGCTGCGAAAAAGCGGCAACGGCGACACCGGCGGTTATTAGCAAAATCACGGCGGTTAAAAATGCCAGCGAGCCTTGCGCCGACAGTTTCCATTGTTTCGTCCACGCTCCGAAACCGATTGACAGCAACAGCGGAAGAATCGGAAGGAAAAGCAGTCCGGCAACGATTATTAAAATCTGCCAATGAATCAAGCCGAAAGCCAGCAGGCAGCCAGCAATAAAAAAACGTCCGATAAAGCTAATCGTAATATGACTGAACTGCCATAATTCTTCGAGAATATCTGTAATCGGGTCAACCAGCGGTCGGGTTAATTCGCGCAGGTTTTCGCCGGAAATAATCGAGCGCGGCTGGCGCGTGGAAATCGAAAAATCCGTCCGGTTATAAAAGTTCGATTTTAAAAGCGCGTCGATAAACCGCTTAGCTTTCGGCGTTGACGTTTGCAGTTCGATAACGTCTTTGGTTTGTTTTTCCGCGTCGGCTGAATAATTCTCAACCTGATATTTTGAAGCCTGCCGGATGCCGACGGAAAAAGCTAATTGGATGATTTCTTCCGATTTTTCCGGCGGAGCGGACACTTTAACTAAACGCATATCTAAAATAGCCAGCCGTGTTTTTTCAAAGAATTATTTCTCATTTGGTAAAGTTTGCCAAATGAAAAATTGCTTTTTAACGTAAAATTATTTTTTGGCGGGCGCGGCGGTTTTCCGGCGTTTTTTCGCGCGGTAAATTTTAACTCCTTCTAAAACTAATCGTTCCGCTTTTTCAACGCCGAAACCGCCAATTGGTTCAAACTTTTTTCCTTTCGCTTCGTTGTAGGAAACGAAAAAATGTTTGATTTGCTCGACCAGATTTTCGTTTAAATCGTTGAGCGTTTTAGTGTCGCTGTGCGTCAGCGATTTGCAGGCGACGGCAATCAATCGGTCGTTTCGCTCGGTTTTGCCGTCTTCGGTTTGCTCGGCTTCGATTACGCCGACGAGCCGCGCCGGAATCAGGCATCCGGCAAACGCCGGTTCGTCCATTAAAATTAAAATGTCGAGCGGGTCGCCGTCGCCGCCGATTGTCTGCGGAATAAAACCGAAATCGAACGGAAAACTCGCGCCGAGCGGCAGGATTCCGCCGAGCTTGAAAATTTCCTTTTCCTCGTCGAATTTATATTTGTTGCGGCTTCCTTTCGGCGTTTCGATAACGACGTTGAGTTCTTTGGTTTTCCCGTCAAAAGCCTCAAGCGAACTGATTCCGGTTGCTGGATTTTTACTCATAAATTTTTTCTCTATTCGATTTTCAAATTCCTTTGTTCGGCGATCCCGCGAATTTTCATCAGCAAATCTTCGTCAATGTCCGCTTTACCGTCGAGCATTTCGTTTAATTCATTTTCATCTCTGCCGAGCGCGAGCGCAAGTTTTTGCGTGTCGCCGGAAAATCCGTCCGCGCGCAAAGTTTCCAGCAGCGAATGAGCCTGTTTCCGCGTCGTCTGTTTGTCATCTAAGACGTTTTTGTTTGTTTCCATTTAATTTTTCTCCAGACAAAAGTTTCAGCTAAATGCCGTTAATAATATTAGTAGAAATTCCGTTGCCGTTTGAATGGTGATTGCCGTTTGTCGCCGCGCTTTTCGCCAGCGTTAAAATTGTCGATTCGGCGCGTTTCATTCCGGTGATTTTGCCGTATTCGGTTAAACTCTGCGCGACGATCTGGTCCATATTGTAGTATTTGTAAGTCGCCAGCCGACCGACGAAATGGACATCCGAACGCGCGTCCGCCAGCATTTTGTATTTAGCGTAAATCTCCGTATTTTCCCTGCGCGGCACTGGATAATAAGGGTCGCCCGTCGCTTTTGGAAATTCATAAACGATGCTGGTTTTTTTATGTTCCTGTCCGGTCAGATATTTAAATTCCGTGACGCGCGTATAAAGCTGTTCGTTCGGATAATTGACGACCGGCGCGGGCTGATAAGTTTCCGCATCTTTAGTTTCGTGTTTAAATTCGAGCGAGCGATAGGGAAGTTTGCCGTAAGCGTAATCGAAAAATTCGTCAATCGCTCCGGTGTAAATTATTTCCCGAAACGGAATATCCTTAATGATTTCGCGGTAATCGCAGTTGAGCATAATTTTAATTTTCGGCGAATCCAGTATTTTCTCGAACATCCGCGTGTAGCCGCGCAAGGGCATTGCCTGATAAGTGTCCGTAAAATAACGGTCGTCGCGGTTGGTTCTGGTCGGAACTCTGGCAGTCACGCAGGCATCGAGTTCCGAAGGGTCTAAACCCCATTGTTTGCGCGTGTAGCCGCGAAAAAATTTCTCGTATAATTCGCGCCCGACGGCGTTGACGACGACATCTTCGGACGTGCGAATTGTTTCACGTTTTTCCCGAACTTTTTCCAGAAAATTTTCGACTTCCGGCGAAGTTAAATTCAAGCCGTAAAGTTTGTTAATCGTATTGAGATTTATCGGAATCGGCACGAGCATTCCGTCAACCGAAGCCAAAACGCGATGCTGATATTCGCGCCATTCCGTAAAACGCGAAAGATATTCAAACACTTCGCGCGAGTTGGTATGAAAAATATGCGGACCGTATTTGTGAATTAAAATCCCGTCGTCGTTGTAAAAATCATACGCATTTCCGGCAATGTGCGGGCGTTTGTCGCAAATCAAAATTTTTTTGTTCGAGCCGTTTGCCAGCCGTTCCGCCAGAACGCTTCCGGCGAATCCCGCGCCGACAATCAAATAATCAAACATCTTTTTATTTTCTCCTTGTTCGTTTTATCAAAATGCGGAAACACGCGCGAAGTAAGGGCGTGGGTAACACACTTACTTCGCGCGGGCTTCTGCAAAAAAGTTCTAAATCAATCAGCGGCGGCAAACGCTTTCGATTGTCGCGCCGCCATCGCTTCGTCAATCAAATTTTTCATTTGCTCGAATGTTTTATCCCAGGACGTATCCGCCAAAAATTCATCAACCTTTTGCTGTCTTGTTTCGGTATTTTCATTCAACGCTTTTTCGATTGCCGCAACAAATTCTTCCGCGCTCGCGGCGATATGCGCCAACCCCCTTTCGCCGTATGGATGCGCGACATCACGAATCGGCGTGGAAATGACCGGCTTTCCCGCCGCCAGATATTCGGGTGTTTTCGTCGGGCTGATAAATCTGGTGGATTCGTTTATCGCAAACGGCATCATCGCCGCGTCCCATCCCGCTAAATAATTTGGAAGTTCTTCGTATTTTTTGCTGCCGAGATAATGAATATTCGCGCGGCGCGGCAAATCTTTTTCGTCAATTTTGACGACCGGACCAATCATTATAAATTGATAATCCGGGCGAAGCGCGGCGATTTTGTCGAGCAATTCAATGTCCATTCGTTCATCAATCACGCCGAAAAAACCGATGCGCGGATGAGAAATTGAAATCTGGTCTGCCGGTTCTTCCTTTATCTCAAAAGCCTTTACGAAATGTTTTACATCGATGCTCGAAGGAAAAGCGTGAATGCTGCGGTGACGATTTTGTTTGGCTTCGTAGAGGCTCTGCCCGCCTGTAAAAACCACTTCGGCGCGGGCGAAAAGTTTTTCTTCATTCGACAATAAAGAAGCGGGCGCGAATTTGAAAAGCGAAAGTTCATCCATACTGTCATAGACGATTGCCAGCGGCGCGAGATGCGCGCTCCACACGAGCATCATCGGCGTGTAATACCAACTGATAAAATTATTGATTTGGTAATTTTTGATTAAATCGTCGAGCAGAGAAACCAGTAAATTATTCGACTCTTTTTCATCCATTTCGTGCGGAATATGCGGAACGACGACGAGCAAATTTTCTTCACGCGGCGAAACTTCAAGACGCGAATCGTCATCGCCGAAAATCGGTTCTTCGATAAAAAAAACGCGGTGTCCGCGCCCGGCAAAGCGACTTAGAAGATGCTGCGGACGCTGGTAAACAAAATCCCATCGCAAGTGAGAAAAGCATAATAAATCATAGTTTTGCTCGCTTTCCGCGCCGGCATTTTTTTCAATCGTTTCAGTTGTCAATTTATTTATTTTCCTTAATAAACATTTTACTTTCGATTAAAGAAATAAATTCATCGGTAATTTAAACACAGTTTCGCAATTGAATTTATTTCTTTGAAATTAACCTTAACACTTTAGAATAAAGTTATCTGTAATATAGCAGACACAGACAAAATTTTATGGTCTAATAACTGGACAAAAGGAGATTAGTTAAATGTTTACGTTATCTGAAACCCGAATAAAAAATTCAGTCCTGCGACTCTTAGCGATGGAAGGCTATCAGAGGCTTTTGCCGCACTTTGAAATTGTAGAAATGTTGCGTGAACAAGTTATTTACCAGCCGGATGAAAAAATCGAATATGTGTATTTTCCCGAAACCAGCGTCATCTCGGTGGTGACTTATCTCGAAAGCGGCAACTGTGTCGAAACCGGAATTATCGGCAGCGACGGGATGTCGGGAGCGGAAACGATTTTGGCGGAAGACAGTTCGCCGCGCGGGGCGATGGTGCAGTTGGAAGGCATCGGAAGACGAATGCGGGTCGAGAAATTTAAGGAGTTTTTCGATTCCGATAAAATTCTGGCGAGAGCCGTGATGCGTTATGTCTATTCGTTTATCGGACAGATTTCACAGAATTCCGCCTGTCTCTGCTATCACAGCGTTGAAAAACGTTTGGCGCGCTGGCTTTTGATGTTGCAAG
>JBPCRW010000048.1:0-6280 GCA_050996405.1 Pyrinomonadaceae bacterium
GAGTTATGTTCCGCGCGCTAAAGGCGCGATGCCACCAATGAACGCGGCGGCGAACAAACCGACTTCGACGACGGAAAAGAAAAAGGATAAAGCCTTAATCGCCAGACAAGAAGCCGCGCTGCCGAAAGGCGGACCCGACCCGAAATTTAGCTTACCGGCAATCGAAAAAACAAAACTTTCCAACGGTTTGAACGTCTGGATTATTCGTCAAAACGAACTTCCGATTGTTTCGATGAATATGGTTTTGAACGCGGGCGGAACGCTTGATTCGGCTGAAAAAAGCGGCGTTTCGTCGTTCACCGCGACGATGCTCAATCAGGGAACGCGCAGCCGTTCGGCGATTGACATTGCGAATCAATTGCAGTCAATCGGCGCGTCTGTCGGCGCGGGTTCGGGCTGGGATTCGACGAATGTTTCGATGCAGACTTTGACTAAAAATCTAGACCGCGCGCTGGATGTTTATTCGGACGTAATCGTTAATCCTTCGTTTCCAAACAACGAACTTGAAAGTATTCGCAAACGCGCGATTGTCGGATTTTCGGTGCGTAAATCCAACCCGACGGCGATTTCCGATTTAGTTTATAACCGCGTGCTTTACGGAAATCAGCCGTATAGCCGTCAACTCGGCGGCGAGGAAAAAAGCGTTAGAGCAATCACGCGCGACGATTTGGTGAATTTCTACAACGCCAATTACACGCCGAACAACGCGACTTTGATTGTCGTCGGCGACGTTGATTCCAGAACGCTGATGCCGAAGCTCGAAAAAGTATTTGCCGGTTGGAAAGCGGGCGGCACGACGAACCCGACGACCGTGACAGCCGAAACGATGATGGGCAAACCGGGAATTTACTTTGTTGACAAACCGGGCGCGGCGCAGTCTTCGATTTCCATCGGGCAAGTCGGAGTTGACCGCAACAATCCCGATTTCTATGCTCTGCAAGTAATGAATTCGATTCTTGGCGGCGGCAGTTCGGGCAGATTATTTATGAATCTGCGCGAAGATAAAGGCTATACTTACGGCGCATACAGCAGGTTTGTCTATCGGCGCGGCGCGGGACCGTTTTCGGCTTCGGGCGAAATTCAAACCGGCTCGACCAAAGAATCTCTGGTCGAGTTTATGAAGGAAATAAACGGCATTCGCGGCGCGATTCCGGTGACGCAGAGAGAACTTGAAAATAACAAACAGGCATTGATTCGACGTTTTCCGAGCGGATTTGAAACCGACGGGCAAATTTCGGCGCAGCTTTCGAGTCTGGTGACTTACGATTTGCCGGATACTTATTTCAACGATTACATTCAAAAAGTTAATGCCGTGACTTTGGCGGATGTCAATCGTGTCGCTAATAAATATCTCGACCCGTCGAAAATGGCAATCGTCATTGTCGGCGACAGAAAAACGGTCGAACCGACTCTCGGCGGGCTGGGGCTGCCATTGATGATTCTCGACGCGGAAGGCAATCCGCTTCCGTAAGAGATGACTGCTGGTAGAAAAGGCGTTAGGAAAATTAAAAATCCTAACGCCTTTTTCTCATTTGCGGTTAAATTTTATTTCAGAGCTATTGGTTTCGGAGTCGAATCCTTGTCCGGCTGGCGAATTTTTTCGCGTTCCTGCTGAAATTTTTGCCACTGTTCGGGAGTTAGAATTTTTTGCAATTGCTCGTCGCTCTGCGCGCGGATTTCCTGAAAACGCGGCTCGGATTCCTGGCGCAATTTCTGAATTTTTTCGCGCGTGTCGCCGAAAACTTTCTGCACGTCCGTTTTTTGATTATCGTCTAAAGCGAGTCCTTTGAAAACGTCCTGAAATTGTTCCTGACGCGATGCCGGTTTCCAGCCGCCGAACCACAAATAATAGGCATTGAGCGCAAACGCGCCCGCCAGAAAGCCGAGCAGAAAAATACTCAAAGTCGCCAATCTAATCTGCCATTTGCTTTTTACTTCAGCGTTCATTTTTTCGTATTGTAAATTAACTCCAAACTTTGCTCCGTCGTTAAATTGGCGCGCGATTTTCGATTTAAGAGAACTGCTTCGGTCGAATAAGGATTATCAATTGCCATTCCCGCCTGCGTCTCGTCGGCGTTTGCCTGCGGCGCGAAAACGGTTAGCGAAATCAAACCGATGACAGTCATTAGCATTAACGCGACCAGCACGGCAGAGGCTTGCCACCAACGCCAAAACGCCGCCATCGGTTTTTTCAGATTCTGACGCTCGCGCTGCAAAGCATTTAAAATCTTTGTCTGGAAAAACGGCGACGGCTCAAACACGGCGGCGGTTTGAAACAAGACGGACGAAACCCGCGCGGCGTTAATTGCGCGGCGGCAGCCTTCACAACGCGCCGCGTGCGCCTGAATCAGAGCCGAATTCGCGTCGCTCAAACCATTGTCGAGAATGTCTAAAATATGTTGGTCTTTCATTTTCTTTTTAATAATTTTTCGACCGCTTCGCGCATTTTGCGCCGCGCTCTGAACGCTGTCACTTTTACTTTTGATTCCGACCAGTTCATTGTTTCGGCAACTTCCTTCATCGAAAAGCCTTCCGTTTCGATAAGCGTCAAAATTACGCGCCAGTCCTTCGGTAAAGTCTGTAAAACTCGGTCAACCAAATCCGCCGCGACGAGTTTTTCTTCCGGCGTTGACTGCGTTTGAGCCGACGCGCTCAACTGATTTTCGAGCCAGCCGGTTTCATCATCAGACAAATCGGCAAACGTCATTTCGTTTTGCGGTTTCGTCGCGCGCAGCGTGTTGATGCAGGTGTTGATCGTGATGCGCGTCAGCCAGCCTTCGAGCGAGCCGCGCCCTTCAAAATTCTTTAGCTGCGTAAAGGCTTTTAGAAAGACTTCCTGCGCCATTTCCTCGACCAGCGCGTATTGCCGGAAAAAACGCGACGCGAAACGAAAAACGCGCGGGCTGTAACGGCGGACGATTTCGGCAAAAGCCGCTTCGTCCGCCGCGTCGCTCGCCAGATTGACCAACTCCGCATCCGATAGTGTCTGATAGTCTTCCAAAAAGAAACTGCCCTCGCCCGTTCAAACCTGAGACGGTCAAAACATTCTATCGAATTTCGTCGTAATGCGCTTGTGGTGTCAAAAATCGCTTCTTACATCTGGAAAGACACGGAACGCCGTTAAAAGGTTACACGCGGAAAAAGTTTGTAACCGTTTCTTTTCGCGTCGTGTCTAATTTATGAGTAGAAAGTTTGGAGAACTTCTAGAAATATTTTGAAATAATGCGTTTATCCGCCGGAGAGTTTTAATCGACCGGCAAGATTTGTCAATTAGATTTCGTTGATTCGACGTTTGTTTGACGGCTATCATATCATTTTTATTAGTTTTATTTTCAACGTATTTTTAACTTGACTGATTATGGATTTTCCAAAATTCGAGCGTCGGAAAAACTTCGCTCGATTTGTTTTTTTGATAGTATTTTCAGCCGTGTCGTTTGCAGCCTGCAATCGTTCAGAGTCAAAAAACAATAGTAACGCTAACGCCAACGGCAAACCGGAAGAAACTATTTCCGTCACGACAGAGAAAGCGATTTCGCGCGAAGTTCCGGCATACATTCAGGCGACGGGAAGTTTAGTTGCCGACGAAACTTCCGACATCGCGTCAAAAGTGGCGGGAAAGGTCACGAATGTTTATGCCAATGTGGGCGATTTTGTGCAGCAGGGAAGCGTCATCGTTAAACTTGACGAAGAGCAGGCGCGTAATAATCTGGCGCAGGCGCAAGCCGCCGTCAAGCAGCAGCAAGCCGCCGTTTTGCAGGCGCAGGCGCGTCTCGGACTTTCGCCGACCGGAACTTTTACCGCTTCGACGATTCCCGAAGTTCGCATCGCCGGTGCTAATTATGAACAGGCATTAGCGCAGCTTCGTCAGGCGGAAGCGAATGAAAAACGGTATCGTGAACTGGTCGAAACAGGCGATGTTGCGATAGCGACTTATGAAACATATCGGACGACACGCGACACGGCGCGGGCGCAGGTCAACGCCGCAAAACAGCAGCTTGATGCCGCCACTAACACCGCCAAACAAAGCAACCAGGCGATACAAGCGGCGCAGGCGGCGGTCGAAGCCGCGCAGACACAAGTGGCGACGGCGCAACAGGCAGTCGCCGATACGATTGTCCGCGCGCCGTTTTCCGGCTATATCAGCGCGCGCCCGACGGCAGTCGGCGAATATGTGACGACGGCAACGCCGGTCGCCACGATTCTGCGGACGAACCCGATAAAAATTCAAATCAAGATTACCGAAGCGGACATTCCCTTTGTCACGCTCGGACGCGGCGTTTCGGTTGTGGTTGACGCATATCCAGACCGCAAGTTTTCGGGAACGGTAACGGCGGTTAATCCGGCACTGGACGCGACTTCTCGCTCGGCGACGGTCGAAGCGCAAATCGAGAATAATGATAACGCGCTTCGCACCGGAATGTTTGCGACCGCGCAGATTATCCGGCAAGGCGGAAGTATGGGCGTGTTCGTGCCGAAGGCGGCGGTTTATAACGACCAGGCGACGCAGGCTTACAGGGTTTTTGTGATTCAGGAAGGCGTTGCGAAACTGCGCGTCGTTCAAATCGGCGCGGAAGAAAACGACATGGTGCAGATTTTAAGCGGTGTCAATGCCGATGAAGTAGTAGCGACTAGTAATCTGGACAAACTTTACGAAGGCGCGAAAGTTCAGATTCAGGCACAATAATCAAGAGGAATTTTATGCAGTGGTTGGCTGAAATTTGTGTTCATCGTCCGGTTTTCGCAACGGTTATCGTTTTACTTTTAACGGTCGTCGGCGGATTCAGTTTTTTTACGCTCGGCGTTGACCGTTTTCCGAAAATCGATTTGCCGACGATTTCCGTTTCGACATCGAACACGGGCGCGGCTCCGGCTGAAATGGAAACCGAAGTGACGGACGTTATCGAAGGCGCGGTCAACACCGTTCCGGGCATTGACCAGATGACCTCAAATTCGTCGCGCGGCAGTTCAAACGTGACGCTGACTTTCAATCTCGAAAAAGACCCTGACCAGGCGTATCAGGAAGTTCAGCAGAAAATCTCGACGGTCGCCAATCGTCTGCCGGAAACCGCCGACCCGCCGGTTGTGCGAAAATCCGATCCCGATTCGACACCCGTTTTGATGTATGCCGTCAGCGCGCCGCGCAATGTGGTCGAGTTAAATGATTTGGTCGAAACGCAGATTCAGGAGCGGATTCAATCGGCGGACGGCGTTGGTGAAGTGGTCATTTACGGCGGGCGCGAACGGGAAATAAAGGTTTATATCGACCCGAATAAATTGCAGGCTTACAACCTTTCCGTGACCGATGTCGCCAACGCGATTCGTAGTCAGAATCAGGAATTGCCGGGCGGAAATCTTATCGAAGGCGCGAAAACTTCCGGTCTTCGCACTATCAGCAAATTGACTGATGTCAGCCAGTTTAACAACATCGCCATTACAAACCGCAACGGTTTTGCGATAAAAATCAAAGACATCGGGCGTGTCGAAGACGGGGCGGCGGATGCGACATTCGCGGCATCTCTGGACGGCGTGCAGTCAATTTCGCTGGCTATCAGAAAGCAATCCGGCTCAAACACAATTGCCGTCATTAACGCTGTTAAACAGCGAATGGCGGAAATCGTTCCGAATCTGCCGCCGGATGTCAAAGTCGTCGTCACGCGCGACCAGTCGGAATTTATCGAAAACTCGCTCCACTCGATTGAGGAACATCTGGTTCTGGGCGGAATTTTCGCCGCGATAGTCGTCTTTTTCTTTTTGTGGAATTTTCGCACGACTTTTATCGCTGCTTTAGCAATTCCGGTTTCGATTATCGCCAGTTTCGCCGCGATTGCCGCGCTCGGTTATTCGCTCAACCAGATGACGATGCTCGCGCTGACTTTGATGGTCGGCATCGTGATTGACGACGCGATTGTCGTGCTGGAAAATATTTACCGCTTTGTCGAAGAAAAAGGAATGAATCCGTTTCAGGCGGCGATTGAAGGCACGCGCGAAATCGGGCTGGCGGTTTTGGCGACCACTCTTAGCTTGCTCGCCGTTTTTGTTCCGGTCGGATTTATGACGGGAATTGTCGGCAGATTTATGTCGTCGTTCGGTTTAACGAGCGCGGCGGCGATTGCGGTTTCGCTCATCGTTTCGTTCACTTTAACGCCGATGCTCGCGGCGCGGTGGATAAAGCGTCCAGAGTCCGAAGTCCAGAGTCCAGAGTCGGAAGAAAAGTTTCGAGAAATCAGCGATGGCGAAACGGCGGAAGGCACGGAAGCAGAACGGAAAGGACTCAAGACTT
>JBPCRW010000056.1:0-8007 GCA_050996405.1 Pyrinomonadaceae bacterium
TCCTTCTTCCGTTTCGCCGTCGAAAGGGATACAGCGAATCGTCGCTTTGGTTTCGTTTTTAATTGCTTCTTCCGTCTCGCTCGTTCCATCCCAATGCGCGAGAATGAAGCCGCCTTTTTCGATTTGGGTTTTGAAATCTTCCCAAGTGTCAATTTGAAAAGTGTTTTCTTGGCGGAAATCAACAGCCTTTTGATAAATGTTGGTTTGAATTTCGTCCAAAAGATTTTTGACGTATTCGGCAATGCCTTCAATCGGGCGGGATTCTTTGGTTAAAGTGTCGCGGCGGGCGACTTCGATTGTGCCGTTTTCCAAATCTCTCAAACCGATTCCCAAGCGCACGGGAACGCCTTTTAATTCGTATTCGGCAAATTTCCAGCCCGAACGCTGGTGGTCGCCGTCGTCGTATTTGACGGAAATTCCTTTGGCTTTTAATTCTTCGTAAATCGGATTAACTTTTTCGCTGATTTTCGCTAAATCTTCCGGCGATTTGTAAATCGGAATAATCACAACCTGAATCGGCGCAAGGCGCGGCGGCAAAACTAAACCTTTGTCGTCGGAATGCGCCATAATCAACGCGCCGATTAGACGAGTCGAAACGCCCCAGCTTGTCGCCCAAGCGTATTCGAGTTGATTTTCTTTATTGACGAATTTGACATCGAAAGACTTCGCAAAATTTTGTCCGAGAAAATGCGAAGTGCCGGATTGCAAGGCTTTTCCGTCCTGCATCAAGGCTTCGATACATAAAGTTTCGACCGCGCCCGCAAATCTTTCGCTTTCGGTTTTCGCACCGCGAATGACGGGCAACGCCATCCATTCTTCGGCAAACGTCGCATAAACGCCGAGCATTTTATTCGTCTCCTCAATCGCTTCCTCGCTCGTCGCGTGCGCCGTGTGACCTTCCTGCCACAGAAATTCGGCGGTTCGCAAAAACAGGCGCGTTCGCATTTCCCAACGCACGACGTTCGCCCATTGATTGATTAACAGCGGCAGGTCGCGCCACGATTGAATCCAGTTTTTGTAAGTGTTCCAGATAACCGCTTCCGAAGTCGGGCGAATGATGAGTTCTTCTTCGAGTTTAGCGTTCGGGTCAACGATTAAACCTTTGCCGTCGGGATTTTTTTTCAGACGATAATGCGTCACGACGGCGCATTCTTTGGCAAAACCGGTCGCGTGTTCTTCTTCTTTTTCCAAAAAACTTTTTGGCACAAACAGCGGGAAATAGGCGTTTTGATGTCCAGTCGCTTTGAACATATCGTCCAATGCCCGCTGCATTTTTTCCCAAATCGCGTAGCCGTAAGGTTTGATAACCATACAGCCGCGCACGGCGGAATTTTCCGCTAAATCGGCGCGCCTTACTAGTTCGTTATACCACTCGGAATAATTTTCGCTTCGTTTCGGTAATCCTTTGCTCATAATTCAAAAACAAAAATGATAAAGCAATTCGCCTTCAGATACAATTTGCGTTTATTTTTTGTCGAAATTATAGTTAAATGATTTTATGGCATTAGCGGAATTAAAGGAAAAGACGGCGAAACTTTACAGCGTCGCGGAATATCTCGAAATTGACCGCGCATCGCCGGAAAGATACGAGTATTTTGACGGCGAAATTTCTTTGATGGCTGGCGAGAGCATTCGTCACGGAGATATTTCCGTTAATCTTATCGGCGAACTTCGTGATGAATTAAAAGGCAAGGATTGCCGCGTTTTAGCGAAAGACACGAAAACCAAAAGCGGCGGCTTCGCTTTAAAATTGGGTCAATCGAAAAAAGGAATGTTTTCATATCCCGATTTAGTCGTCATTTGCGACGAGCCGCAATTTCAGGATGAACACCGTGACGTTATATTGAATCCAAAAGTTATCGTCGAAGTTTTGTCCGAATCAACCGAACTTTTTGACCGGACGGATAAATTTTTACGGTATCGAATGTTCGACGAAACTCTGACCGATTATATTTTGGTTTCGCAGGACAAACCGCAGGTCGAGCATTTTACGAGGCAGGACGACAACGATTGGAAACTGCGCGTTTATATCGGCTTGGACGAAAATCCCATCATTGAATCCATCGAATGCCGCGTCAAAATTTCGGAAATTTATGACCGCGTAAAATTTACCAAAAAAGAACTCGCTTTACTCACGGAATTGAAAAATGAACGGAACTAATTTGAACTTTCAAGATACGTCGGTGGCGTTTGCCGATAAATCAAACTCGGAACTGCGCGAAAAATACTGGCTTTTCAAACTGCTCGATTCGCCTCTGCTCAACGAGATTGGAACAAAGGCTGCGAAACTCGGTTTATCGCTGCATTTGCCGATTAACGGTTTGATAAAGCGGACGATTTTCCGGCAATTTTGCGGCGGCGAAACGATTGCCGAATGCGAGACGGTAATTGAAAACTTGGGCAAATCAAAAATCGGAACAATTCTGGATTATTCAATCGAAGGAAAATCCGAAGAAGAAGATTTCGAGCGCACGAAAGAAGAAATTATTCGCACCATCGAACGCGCCAAGTCGGACGAACGAATTCCGTTTGCAGTGTTCAAAGTTTCGGGAATCGCGCCGCTCGGAACGCTCGAAAAAGTTAGTTTGGGAATTGAATTAACCGAAAAGGGAAAATGGAAATGGGAAAGAATTCAGCGGCGCGTAAATAATATTTGCTGCTATGCTCATTCGCTCGGACAGCCCGTCTTTATTGATGCCGAAGATTCGTGGATACAAAATGCGATTGACAATTTAGCCGCCGAAGCGATGGAAAAATATAACCTTGAAAAGCCGATTATCTTTAATACGATTCAACTTTACCGCACAGACCGTCTGGAATTTCTGAAAAAATCTCACGCGCTGGCAAAAGAAAAAGGTTATACCTTAGCCGTTAAATTAGTTCGCGGCGCGTATATGGAAAAAGAACGCGCGCGCGCCGCCGAAATGAACTATCCGTCGCCGATTCAGCCCGATAAAGAATCGACCGACAGAGATTATAACGCCGCGCTGGAATATTGTTTGGAGAACGTCGAAGACACCGCTTTTGTCGCCGGAACGCATAATGAAAAAAGCGTTCAAATGCTTTCGCGGAAACTCGAAGAAAAAGGAATTCCGCATAATCATCCGCACGTTTTCTTTTCGCAGCTTTACGGGATGGGTGATAATCTTTCTTATATTCTGGCGAAAAATAATTATAATGTATCGAAATACGTGCCGTATGGTCCGGTCAAAGACACCGTGCCGTATTTGATTCGCCGCGCGCAGGAAAATACTTCGGTTGTCGGGCAGGTCAGCCGCGAACTGGATTTGATTGATAAAGAAATGAAAAGAAGACAGGCTTGACTGTGATTATTTAACGTTCTACTAAATCCGGCAAAAAATTTTATTATCCGAAATCAATAAATTCTTTCAAACTTTTTTTCCGTTTTAGTAATCATATGTTTTGGAGGGCTGTAATTTTATTTCATATTTGGAGAAAAAAAATGAGGAAAATTATAACTAAATCATTGTTAACGATGGCGGCAGTTTTTTCGGTTCTGGTACTGGCGAATGTCGGCAACGCGCAGCAGCCGGATTGGGCGCGCAACAGAAGATACACGCACGGCAGTGTTGACCAGATTATCAAGCGGGTTGAAAACCGCACGGATAGATTTGTCAAGCAGTTTGACAACGCGCTCGACAACAGTCGTTTAAACGGCTCGCGTCGTGAAGATAATCTGAATCAACGGGCAAAGGATCTGGAACACGCGACCGACGATTTGCGAAGCGAATTTAACCGCCGCACAAATTGGTGGGAAACGCGCGACAATGTTCAGAACTGTTTGAGCATCGGGGCGGACATCAACGTAGCGATGAATAATCGTCGGTTTAATAGCCGAACTGAAAACAACTGGAGAAATGTTCGTAAGGAATTAAATATATTGGCGCAGGCTTATAATCTGCCGCCGATGGGCGCGTATCGTTAATAAGAATCAGGCAAAATACGCTTTAAAAAATGAAGTCTTTCGGGGCTTCATTTTTTTATCTTAATCCGAGCATCAAACGCGCCGAACGGTCGGAGATTTCCGCGTTCGGATTCTCGCGCCATTTCGCAACTCTTTTAATTTCATCGTTGCTCAACGGACGATTTCCGAGCCGCGCCATCTGCGTGCTTTCAAAAGCGCGCTGCGTCACGACAAAATGCGGCAGATTCAAAGTCAAATTCGACGGATTCGCCAAAGCCGCTTCAGCCGTCTCGACATCTAAAAATAATTCGTTAAAAGCCGACAGATGCCAAACTTTTTCGCCGTTTCCGGTTTCGTCAATTGCCAGAATCCGCACCAAACCGTAACCGCTTTCAATCTGAAAAATTAAATCGTCGCCCGCCTGAAAATTTTGTGACATATTTGAAAAGATTAGCATAAACGATAAACTGTCGTTAAAATTCGGTTATGAAAAAAACTCTGAATTATGAAGATATGCTGCAAGTCGCCATCGAAGAAGCGCGAACGGGATTATCGGAAGGCGGAATTCCAATCGGCGCGGCATTGTTTGACGCTGACGGAAATTTGCTTGGACGCGGGAGAAATCGCCGCATACAGGAAAGCGACCCAAGCATTCACGGCGAAACCGACGCTTTTCGCAAAGCGGGCAGACAGAAAAATTACCGCAATAAAATTATGGTGACGACGCTCGCGCCGTGCTGGTATTGTTCGGGTTTGGTTCGTCAGTTTAACATCGGAACGGTCGTCGTCGGCGAATCCGTCAATTTTCAAGGCGGCATCGAATGGCTCAAAGAAAACGGCGTAAAAGTCGTTGATTTAAACTCGCGGGAATGTATCGAAATGCTCAAAAATTACATCACGGCGCATCCTGAAATCTGGAACGAAGACATCGGCGAAGAATAAAAAACGGAGAAACGAAAATGACAAGATTGAGCGTTAACATCAATAAATACGCGCTGATTAGAAATTCGCGCGGCGGAAATTCGCCCGACGTTCTGCAAATCGCACGAGATTGTGAGCGATTCGGAGCGCAGGGAATTACAGTTCATCCGCGACAGGACGAACGCCATATTCGTTATTCGGACATCGCGCCGCTCAAGGAAATCATCACGACGGAATTTAATATCGAAGGCTTTCCCGACGAGCGTTTTATGAAAATGGTTTTGGAAATCCAACCGCATCAATGCACGCTCGTTCCCGACGCATCGAATCAATTAACGTCCGACCACGGCTGGAATACAATTGAAAATAAAAATTTTTTGACTGAAATCGTCGGGCGTTTGAAGGAAAAGAAAATTCGCGTTTCGCTATTTGCAGACCCGGACGAAAAAATCGTCGAAGGCGCGAAAGCCATCGGCGCGGACAGAATCGAGTTTTACACGGGACCTTTTGCCGAAGAATTTTATACAAACGCGGACGAAGCGATTGCGCCGCACGTCCGTGCCGCGAAAGTTGCGAATGAATTGGGTTTGGGAATTAACGCCGGACACGATTTGAATCTCGACAATTTGAAATTCTACAAAGACCGCATCGAAAATCTGGCGGAAGTTTCCATCGGACACGCCATAATCTGCGATGCAATTTATATGGGTTTAGAGACTACAATAAAAAAATATCTCGAAGAATTGAGGTAAAGATTTTAAAATAAAGATTCAAAATAAAAAAGGGTTTCTATTTGAGAGAAACCCTTTTTGTTTTAAAAGTCGAGTCGTTAGTGATTAGCGGCTGGCGTGGTCACGTTAATATCGAGTTTCTCTTTCTTAGTTCCTCCCAAAAAACCGCTGTAATACAACGCGCCTGCGATAATTGCCACAATAATAATCAACGCCACCGCCCAGATAAGGCTGCTGCCCGTTCCGTTTTCATCTGCCATAATTGTTCCTCCAAAAAAAAGAATTTATTAAAAACCAGTTGTCAAAAGCAAATCGAATGCCACATCTTTACTAGAGGATTACTACCGTAAATAAAAGGAGTTTTGTATAACCGATTTTGAATTTTAGATTTCCGTTGTTGCGAATAAATACATTCGACGCAATAAATCAATACAACAAACGAAAGGAAAATCGGCTGACGTTAGGAGTTTAAATTCCAAGATTTTACGCGGCAAATTTATACGAATATGAATTTATGTTATTCTGTAATTTATTTTTGTCATCTAAATTTCAGAGAGGGAAATATCGAAATTAAATTTATGAGAGATGCAGTTATTATTAGCGCGATGCGGACTCCGACCGGCAAGTTTCAAGGCGCGTTAAAAGGTTTTTCCGCGCCGGAACTGGGCGCAATCGCCATCAAAGCGGCAATCGAAAAAGCGGGAATCAAACCCGAAGAAGTGAACGAAGTAATTATGGGCTGCGTCGTGCAGGCTGGAATCGGGCAAGCTCCGGCGCGGCAGGCGGCTTTAAAAGCGGGCTTGCCGCCGGAAGTTTCGGCTTTGACGATAAATATGGTTTGCGGTTCGGGTTTGCGGGCGGTCGCGCTCGCGGCGCAAAATGTGATGCTCGGCGATGCGGAAATTATCGTCGCCGGTGGAATGGAATCAATGTCGAATATTCCTTACGCGATGCCGGGCGCGCGCGACGGCTATCGAATGGGAAATCAAACCGTCGTTGATTTAATGATTCAAGACGGATTATGGTGTCCGTTTGAAAATTGGCATATGGGCAACACGGGCGAAGTTGTTGCAGATAAACACAAAATCACGCGCGAAACGCAGGACGAATACGCTTACAACTCGCACCGCAAAGCGGCGGAAGCGCAGAAAGAAGGGCGATTTAAAGACGAGATTATTCCAATTTCAATTCCGCAGAAAAAAGGCGAACCCGTTGTTTTGGATTACGACGAAACCGTTCGCGCCGACACGACAATTGAAACTTTGGGCAAATTAAAACCCGCGTTTAAAAAAGACGGCGGCACGGTGACGGCGGGAAACGCTCCCGGAGTGAACGACGGCGCGTCGGCTTTGGTGATAACTTCGGCGGAAAAAGCGAAGGAATTGGGTATCGAACCTTTGGCGCGAATCGTCGCGTCGGCAACTTCGGGCATCGAACCGAAATTTATTATGCTCGCGCCGGTCGAAGGCGTGAAAAAAGTTTTGCGGAAAGCGAACTGGGAAATGTCGGAAGTTGATTTGTTTGAATTAAACGAAGCATTTTCCGTTCAGGCTCTCGGCGTGATGAAGGAACTCGGAATGAACGGCGAAAACGTCAACGTCAACGGCGGCGCGGTCGCTCTCGGACACGCCATCGGCAATTCCGGCGGACGCATTTTGACCACGCTACTGCACGAAATGAAACGACGCGATGTGAAAAAAGGTGTCGCCGCATTATGTCTGGGCGGCGGAAATTCAGTCGCTTTAGCCGTTGAACGAGATTAGATTTTTGCCGCGAATTACACGAATAACACGAATTATTATTTTGAATTTTATTCGTACAATTCGTGTAATTCGCGGCTAATTTTTTTGTGAGAGGAAATAAAAATGAGTGAAATTATAGGCGTAGTCGGGTCGGGAACGATGGGCAACGGGATTGCTCAAGCCGCCGCGGGCAATGGTTTTGAAGTTATTTTGTGCGACATCAAAGACGAATTTTTGCAGAAAGCGATTGGAAATATTGGAAAAAGTCTCGACCGTTTCGTGAAAAAAGAGACGATTACGGAAGCGGACAAAAATGCGACGCTCGGACGAATTAAAACGACGACGAATCTTGAAGATTTAAAAAATTGTTCACTGATTGTCGAAGCCGCGACGGAAAATTTTGAAATCAAGAAACAGATTTTTGAAAAGCTGGATTCGATAACAAAACCGGAAACAATTTTGTCGTCAAACACATCTTCGATTTCGGTTACGAAAATCGCCGCCGTCACCAAACGCCCCGACAAAGTTATCGGAATGCATTTTTTCAATCCCGTGCCGCTAATGAAACTCGTCGAAGTGATTCGCGGGATTGCAACATCGGATGAAACTTACTCGAAAGTTAAATCGTTGTCGGAAAAACTCGGCAAAACTCCCGTCGAATGCAACGATTCGCCGGGTTTTATTTCCA
>JBPCRW010000078.1:0-2685 GCA_050996405.1 Pyrinomonadaceae bacterium
AAACGATTGCGCCCGTAAAAGCGCGTTACGTCCGCGTTCACGCTTATAATTTAGGCAAAATTCCTGCGTGGCACGCGGGCGCGGGAGGGGACGCTTTTATTTTTGTGGATGAAATAATCGTTGAATAGGCATTTTAATTTTAAGGCTAGAGCAGCAAGATTGAGTTAGGAATTCTCTAACCTCTTTTATCAAAATGATTTTTGGCAAGAGGAAGATAGTGAAATTTTAAAAGCCGAATTTTCTAAACCTTTCGCTATATCAAAGAGCAAAGGATAGATGCCGAACGGCGGCGTTGACGTGGGGCGAAACCGATTTCACGCAACTCAAAGTTTAACGAAATATGTTTTTAAAGAATAGCTGTTTCGCCCTCACGTCCATTGATTTGTTGGGTGCGTCTTAGCTTTCTGCATTTGTTGTATTTTCGAGCATCTCCGCGACAGCAAGTTTTAGCTCCGGCAAGTCGTTTTCAATAACCTTCCAGACTAGCTCCAAATCAATGCCCAGATAATTGTGAACCAACACATTGCGAAACGCCGCGATTTTTGACCATTCAACTTCAGGTTGTTGTAATCTTGCAGTTTCGGATAAGTGCTGCGTGGCTTCGCTCATCGTTTGCAAATTCCTCAATGTCGCGTCTTGAACTGTGTCAGATGTCAAAAATTCTTCGCGCCCGCCCGCCGCATTTTTTTCGATGCGGCGAATATACTCGGCGATGTGGCGCAAATAAACGGCATCGTCTCTCATAACGGCACGGCTTCGCGTAAAACCCGTTCGCGTAAGTCTTTGTTCAAAGCTCGCTCCGTAACAACTTCAACTCGCCGTCCGAGCAGTTTCTCCAAATCCAAAATCAAGCCGGTTGGAAACCACGAACTCGTTTGCGCCGTCACGTCAACAAGTAAATCAACATCGCTTTCGTCTTTAGCTTCGCCGCGCACAACCGAACCGAAAAGACGAACATTTGTCGCCCCGTGTTGGGCGGCGATGCGTCGAATTTCCGCACTTTTGGTTTTTACGGTTTCTTCTATTTTCATCCACGCCTCCAAAATACAAAACAAAGCGATTGTATCATTGAAGACCAAAATCAACCGAGAACAACCGAATCAAAATCTTTCCGTCATTAAAAGATTGATGGATTTTACCACGAAGCCGCCCAACGATTGAGATGACGTGGGGCGAAACCGGCTACAAATTAGCAAAGGGTCAAAAGGCGGCGTTGAATAAAAGTAGCTGTTTCGCCCTCACGTCCATTGAATTGTTCGGTTTCGCCTCAATGGAAAGTGGCTGTCTTTTTCTTTTCTTCACCTCAAGCATTATTCTACAACGAACTTCTTTCTATTGCTTAATCAGTGCGCTTCAGTAGTTCTTTTACGGATTGGTTGATTCCTTCTCTTTCCCGTCGCTCAAGTTTCCACTTCACGACTTTGCCTAACGCTTGGTCAGAACACTTTTTCCAGTTGCGCCGATGAACGGCTCTCACCTGTGAGTCCAAACTCTCTGGCTCTTCCGCCGTATTAGCTTGTGCCGTCGCCAAAACTTGATTTGCTTTTCGCCGAAAGGCACGACGGTCGCGGTTATTGTGATTTTCGATGGCGTGTCGGGAATGACTGCCGCGTTCGCCATAAGTGTTGCGGCGGTCTTTCTCGTAGCTCAATAATTTCTTTTTCTGTGGCGATAAAACTTTCTTCATCTTTTTCTTTTAACCGTCGGCACAAAGAAGAAACCGAACGCTGGACTTCAGCCGCCCGCGCCACGATATCACACAAGCCGAAAGAAACCGGAGAACGTTGATGAGAGGCACGCTGGCGCGGGTCGGCTGGAATGGGTTGTTCGGTGCGGCGTGGCTATCATTATGGTTTTTCACTCATCTACAAGCCTCATCGCAGAAATAGGGTTGAAGCCCCACTGACCTTGCTCTTGGACAACATTCACCTTCATCCGTTTCTTTCGCACTTCACCACCCATTGACACATATACATCAACTTTCACTTCCGCCATATTCGGACCAATCAATTGACCAGAGACATGTTCAGCCCCCAAGAGATTCATAAATGAAAACTGCGACTCCAAGTCTTCTGCCGGATTTTGCTTGGAGTCACGCCACGATTTCTGTGTAAGCGACACCATTGCCTGCCACTTTTCCTTCTTCCAAGCATGTAACATTTCGACAACCACACGCCATGAAGGTGCAGCTGTGTAATAAGACACTTCAGGTAAAGACGTTGGGCTACCAAGCCCTTTTATGTTTTTCTGCCAGGGAGTAGCAGATGGTTGAGGTGAATTTTTTACTTCGGAAGAGTTGGATATTTCAGTCTGAGACGGAGAAGAAGGTGGACTTGATGTAGGCACTTGCTGTGTGGATGAATTACTGCCACTGCTACATGCAAGCACAAGAACCAACCACAAAGCGAAAACGCAACCGAAACTGAGAATTGAAGAATACTGTTTCAAATTGTTATCCTTTAATCATTAACCCGAAAGCACCGAACGGCTGAGATGACGTGGGGCGAAACCGCCTACACGCAACTCCGAGTTAAAAAGACAAGCTAACAAACAAAGTAGCTGTTTCGCCCTCACGTCCAATGATTTCCTATGCAAAGTCAAATGTTAAGCTGCGGCATTCAGTTGTCGCAGCTTGCGATTATACAAACGATCTTCCAGATACCAATAGTCCAACTCTTTCTTCAA
>JBPCRW010000082.1:0-20476 GCA_050996405.1 Pyrinomonadaceae bacterium
AAACGATTGCGCCCGTAAAAGCGCGTTACGTCCGCGTTCACGCTTATAATTTAGGCAAAATTCCTGCGTGGCACGCGGGCGCGGGAGGGGACGCTTTTATTTTTGTGGATGAAATAATCGTTGAATAATGGGTTTTAGCTTATTGGTTTTTATTTTAAATCTTAGGAGATTTTATGAAACATTCACTTTGTTTTCTCATTTTCATAGTTTTATTTTCAGCTACTGCAATTTTTGCTCAAAGTGAAACTGAAAAAGGCATTGAACTTTATCGAAGCGGAGATTTTTCGCAGGCTGTTGTTGTTTTAGATAATACCGTCAAAGTTGATAAAAAAGACCGCAAGGCGTGGACGTATCTGGGAGCGAGTTATTTCAAAACGGGAAACCGAAAAGAAGCGGCAAACGCTTTTAAAAAAGCGGCTTCTATATCCGTGCCGAAAGAATCATTGAGCGAGATAAATGATGGATTGGTTATAAAGACAAAACCACGCGCTCATTACACGGATGCAGCCAGAGAAAATTTTACGCAGGGAGTAGTAAAAATCGCTGTTGAATTCGGGCAAGATGGAAAAATAAAATCTGCATATATTATACAAGGTTTGCCTAACGGCTTGACTGAAGAGTGTATCGAGGCAGTAAAAAAAATTGAATTTGAACCTGTTCAAAAGGATGGAAAACCTATTTCCGTTGTGGGAATAATTGAATATAGTTTTACTATTTATTGATTTAAAACTTGAGTGTAAAAAGCAAGTTTACAGATTATCCATTTATGAAACGTAAAATTTATTCGCTTCTTTTTATTCGTTCATCACGCCGTTGCGGGCAAAATCTTTGTCTGCCTTGCTTGAATCGGTTGCCTGTGACAGAATTTATTTAATAAAACAAATTCATTAAACAATTTTAGAGAGGATTTTTATGTCAGAAGAAACAGCGGCGAGTGTCGGAGCGGTTGAAAATGCCGAAACGCAGCAGCAGATAACCGAAGAATTTGCGCGCGAGCAAATCGAAAAAGCCGACCCCGAAACACCCGCGCAAACGGCTGCCGAACCGAAGGCGGAAGAAGAAATTTCATACCACGCGGTTGAAAAAGAAGGCAAGGTGACGGCGATTTGGGAAATGCAGGGGCGCAAACATTTGCGGACAATCGCGCCGCGCTCAAGCGAAGGCAAACATATTTTGAGCCTGTTCACTTCAGAGCATCACGAAGAAGCCGCCTAGTAAAAAGCCGGGAACGGGAAGTTCTTGTTTCAAAAGCGATCTGCTCTTTCTAAAGTTTTGAGAATATCCGATGGGCGTTCCAAAGGGGTTTCGGCAAGACACAAGAGAAGCGTTTGCCGCCATTTTTCCGGAAGGTTAGTCATTGATAAAATCTGCTTTTTATGTTCGCTTGAGCGATAAAGACTTCCGGTGATGATTTGGAAAAATATGCTCGCCCAGCTATAAACATCGGCGCGGCAGTCAACCGTCGCCGGAGAAATTTTCAGTTCGGGAGCAAAATGCTCAAGTTCCTGTAATTGACTGCCGGAAACGGTCGGCGCGTTTGGTATTTTCGTCATTTCAAAATTCGCCAGCAACTGCGCTTCGCGTTCAAACGCGGCACTTAAATTTTTATCGCGCGAATGCTCGGTCAAAACCTGCTTGAGTGCAACTGTCTTTTTTAATCGCTCGTCAAACGCTTCATAAACAGCACCCATTCCTCCCGCACCGAGCGGGCGATTGATGCAATAACGATTTTGAAGATGTTTTCCCGTCGTCAACAGTGTAAAGTTCATATATTTCCTGATTGAGCCGAAATCGACAGCGTTTAAAATCAAAATAAATTTAAACGAGAACACTTAATAAATCAATTTTTCTGTGATTACTTTTTAACTCGGTGGAAAATTAAGTAACCGGACAGAATTGTTTTATAAAGGACGCAAAAGACACACTTACTTCGTGCGTGTTTCCGCACTGATTCATCTATCAAATAATTTCGTCCGCTTACTTATCGAGAATTAAAAAGAGTAAAAAAAATTAGAACAATCGGATATTCGCTGCTTGAGTTTCCGCGAGTTTATCCAGAAAATCATTTCGCGGAATTTCGCGCGCGCCGAGAACTTTAAAATGCGGAGTCATGACCTGCACGTCGAGCCACGCCGCGCCGCGCCGTTTCAGATGTTCGATTAAAAAAAGCAGCGCGAGTTTTGAAGCGTTCGGGCGCAGGTGAAACATACTTTCGCCGCAAAAAACGCCGCCCGCGTCAACGCCGTAAAGCCCGCCGACTAATTCGCCCGCTTCCCAGACTTCGACGCTGTGCGCGTTTCCTTCTTTGTGAAACGCGCAGAAAGACCCGATAACATTTTCGGTTATCCACGTTCCTTTTTCGCCATTGCGTTTAATCTCCGAACAAATCGTAATGACTTTTTCAAACGCTTTATCAATCGTCAATATGTATGGATTTTTCTTTTGAAATTTACGCAAACTTTTCGGAACGTGAAGTTTGTCGAATTCCAAAATCGCCCGTTTTGCGGGACAAAACCAGGGCATTGGCAATCCTTCAATCGTCCAGGGAAAAATGCCTTGACCGTAAGCGCGGAGCAGATTTTCCGTGTCAAGTTCGCCGCCGAAATGAATGATGTCTTTGGCAAAATAAAAATAGTCGCCAATCAAAACCCATTCGGGAAACTTGTAGAAGCGCGGATTCGGAAAATTAATCAACACAAAAATTCAAACCGGATGAACCGAGATTTTCAAGATTAAAGTTAAACTATCGAAGTTTATCTTGTCCATTCTGTTTGAATTAAACTTTTTTCTCCTTCCATTTTCCGCGTTTGAAAAGTATTGCCGCCGCAATCGCCAGCACGGAAAACGCGATTGTAATCGCCCAGAAAACGCCGCGCGTTCCGAGTCCGAAATGATACGCCAAAAGATACGCCAGCGGAATTTCAAACAGCCAGAAGATAAAAAGATTCAAGTAAGTCGGTGTCAGTGTGTCGCCCGCGCCGTTAAAAGACGTTTCAAAAACCATCCCGAAAGCATAGAAAACAAAGCCGTAAGCGACTATCCGCAGCGCGTCCGTGCTGTAACCGATTACCGTTTCATCATCGGTAAAAATACTGACGATGCCATGCGAAAAAATCACAAACAGCACGCCGACCAAACCTAAAAAAACCGCGTTGATAATCGCCGCCCACCAGACGCTTTTTTCGGAGCGTTCGGGTTTTCCCGCGCCTAAATTTTGTCCGACCAGAGTTGCCGCCGCGTTGCTGAATCCGGCTGACGGCAGCAGCGCGAACATCACGACGCGCAGCGCGATAACGTAGCCTGCAATCGCCTGACTGCCGAATCCGGCGACGACGCGCACGAGCGCGCTCCAACTCGCCGTCGCAATCAAAAACTGCAAAACCGCCGACGAAGAAAGTTTGATAATATTCCAGAGCAAATTTGTGTCGAGTTTCCAGTTTTCTTTATGAATCGTGATGCGCCCGCCTTTTCTAAATAACCAAAACGCCGCAAACAAAACTCCGCAGCCGCGCCCGATTGTCGTGCCGATTGCCGCGCCCGTCACGCCGAGATGCGGAAAAATCCAATTATCAATGAGCCACGGCGAAGCGTTTATTCCGAGAAAAGCGAAAATATCTCTGCCGTAAATAAAACATGGCGAGAGAAAAATATTTAGCAGATTCGCCAGCCACAAAACGCGCATCGCAATCGCCGCGTCGCCCGCGCCGCGAAAAATCGCGTTAAGCAGAAACAGGAAAATGACGACCGCGTTTCCGCCGAGCATAATCCGCATAAAAGTCGTTCCTTGCGCGACAATTTGCGGTTCTGCGCCGAGCAGATTTAAAAGCGTCGGCGCGGAAACAATTCCGATAATGCTCATTACGAGCGAAATAATCACGCCGAGATAAATCACGTGCGCCGCCGATTTCGACGCGCCTTCCGAATCTTTTTCACCGACGCGCCGCGCAACAGTTGCCGTCGCGCCGATGCTCAAACCGATGGCGACCGCATAAACCAGAGCCATAATTGATTCGGTCAGACCGACAATCGCCACCGAATCCGCGCCGAGATGCCCGACGAAAAAAATATCCACAATCGCAAACAGGCTTTCGCCGAGCATTTCCAGAATCATCGGAACGCTCAAAATAAAAATCGCCGTGCCGATTGAACCCGCAGTAAAATCGCGGTGCGAGCCGAAAAACGCTTCGCGCAAAATTGACCAAAAAGAATTATCCAACGCCGCTTCGGGCGTAGTTTCAGTATGATTTAACATAAAAATATTAAAAATAAATCGGCAAAATGAAGCACGAATTGTGCAGTTAAAATTCGTCTTAAACAAGTTGAGAACAGCAAGACGAACACCAAATCTGCGGCGGATATTTAGCGGACAATTATTTTCATAGTGAAAAAAAGTCTAGCACAATAAACGGTGAAAATGCGAACGGGCAATATCAACAATTTGAAAAAGTTGTCGGGAAATTCCGACGATGAAAAGATTTTGAATGAAAATTAAAATAGCCGCGAAGCGAAAAAACTATTGCCTTTTCGCAAAGGTTGGATTTAACATTAAAGTCATAAAAAGCTATGAACGACCACACCTATAATTACGACGAGCAAGAGCCTTTTGCCGCCGCCGAATTTGCCGAAAATCCAGAGCCGCGCTGCCCGTGCGTGCTGCTTCTCGACACTTCAAATTCGATGCAGGGCGAATCAATCGAAGAATTAAATCGCGGTTTGCAGATGTTTCGGCAGGAGCTTTTTAACGATTCGCTTAGTTTAAAGCGCGTCGAAATCGCCGTCGTGACATTTGGTCCGGTCAGGGTTTTGCAGGATTTTGCGACCGCCGATTTGTTTCGCTCGCCCGCGATGGAGGCGACAGGCGACACGCCGCTCGGCGCGGCAGTCGGGCGCGGTTTAATGCTTTTAAAACAGCGCAAGGAAATTCTGCGCTCAAACGGCATCAAACTTTTTCGCCCCTGGATTTTTTTAATCACCGATGGCGCGCCGACCGATAATTGGACGCATCTGCCGCAAATTATTCGCGCGGGCGAGGAAAATAAGTCGTTTTCATTTTTCGCGCTCGGTGTCCACAATGCCGATTTTAACGTGCTGCGGCAGCTTTCCGCGCGCGAGCCTTTAAAACTTTCCGGCGTTCGGTTTAATGAATTCTTTTTGTGGCTTTCGGCATCTTTGAAAAATGTTTCGCGGTCGAATCCGGGCGACAAAGTTTCGATTCCCGATTACAAACCTTACGGATGGTCTGAAGTTTGATGAGCGCGGAAAATTGGCGCGTCGCGCAGGCTTCGGTCACGGGAGAATCGCATTTGAATCAAAACGCGGAATGTCAGGACAGATTTTTGTGTCGCTCGATTGAAACGGACGAAGGCGAAATTTTAATCGCGGTCGTGGCGGACGGCGCGGGCAGCACGACGCGAGGCGGACGCGGCGCGGAAATCGCCTGCGAGTTTTTTGCGGAACAGATTTCCGAGTTTTTGAAATCGGACGCGGCTTCCGTCGGTTCTTTAAACGAAGATTTCGGCAAACTTTGGATTTCATTTTTTCAAGCGAAAATTGCCGAAATCGCCGATGCGGAAAAAATTGAAACGCGCGAATTCGCTTCGACTCTGGTCGGCGCGGTGGTCGGAAAAACAGACGCGGTTTTTTATCAGGTCGGCGACGGCGCGGCGGTTTTTTCGGCGAACGGAAAAGCCGGAAGTTATCGGTTTTCCATTGCGCCCGCAGAATCGGAATATGTGAATATGACCGAATTTTTAACGGATGAAACGG
The DNA here is from genome assembly GCA_050996405.1 of Pyrinomonadaceae bacterium. Classification (GTDB taxonomy): domain Bacteria; phylum Acidobacteriota; class Blastocatellia; order Pyrinomonadales; family Pyrinomonadaceae; genus JBPCRW01. The sequence continues at coordinate 5,767 of JBPCRW010000082.1, forward strand.
CGACGGAAAATCTGCGTTTCGTCTGTGTCAAAGAAACGATTGAAGATTTGATTTTGTTTTCCGACGGAATTTTCGCCGTCGCGGTCGATTATCAAACGAACCAGCCGCACGAGCCGTTTTTGATGCCGATGATTGCGCCTTTGCGAAACGGAAACGACGGAAAAAGTTTAAACGAAAAGCTGGAAAAATTTCTCGCTTCGCCGAAATTGAGCGAGAAAACCGACGACGACAAAACGATAATTCTGGCTTCGAGATACGGAAACTTTAAAAATTAATTTCGCGTTTATAAAGTTCAATATGAAAATTGAAATCGAAATCGAGCAAGGAGGACAGAAAAAAATCTTCACCAAAGAATTTACGACCGGCGAAACGGCGGGAACATCTTTTACGGTTTTGACGTTGGAAACTGTCGAGCAGGCGAAAAGGGAAGTAAATTTTCAGGAGGCTGGAGAAACGAATTCTCAAAAAGAATATATGCCCGGTTATTACGACAGCGAAGGAAATTCTTACGATTTAAAGGAACGGCTCGGCACGGGCGGCGAAGGAAAAGTTTATCTGCTGGAAAATTCTGATTTGGTCGCCAAAATTTATCACGAAACGGTCACGCCGGAAAAGTCTGAAAAACTGCGCTGGATGGCGGCGCATAAAAACGAACAGCTTTTAAAAGTCTCGGCTTGGGTCGAAGACGTTTTGCGGGATAAACCGGACGGAAAAATTGTCGGCTTTTTGATGCAAAATATAAAAGCAAAGGAAATTCACGAGCTATATTCTCTGAAAAGCCGCCGTGTGCATTTTCCCGAAGCGACGTGGCATTTTCTGGTTCACGCGGCGGCAAACGTCGCCCGCGCTTTTTACAATCTGCATAAAAATAATCACGTGATGGGCGATGTCAATCACGGCAACTGCGTCGTGCTGGCGGACGGCACGGTCAAACTGATTGACTGCGACAGTTACAGCGTCAAAACCGATAAAATGCGCTATCCGTGCGAAGTCGGCGTAGCGACGCATCTCGCGCCGGAATTGCAGGGCGTAAATTTAAGCCGCGTCGAGCGATTGGACAAACACGATAATTTCGGTCTCGCCGTGATTATTTTTCAATTGCTTTTCTTGGGCAGACATCCGTTCGCCGGAAATTATCTGGGCGCGGAAGATAAATCCATCGAAGAATGCATCCGCGAATTGCGTTTCGCTTACGGCTCGAACGCCAAACTTAAAAACGTCGCGCAGCCGCCCGGAACTCTGCCGCTCGAAGCCGTCTCGCCGCGCGTCGCGTTGATGTTTGAACGCGCGTTTTTAACCGAAGACCGCCCCGAACCGCGCGAATGGATTGAAGCACTTGAAGATTTGGCAAACAATCTCGAACAATGCAGCGAACATCCCGGACATATTTTTTACAAAGAAAATGTTCTCTGCCCATGGTGCGAAATCGAGATGGAAACCGGCGTGATGCTGTTTCCGTTCGTGATGTCGGACGTTTATTTAAAGAACAAAAACGACAAATCCTTTGATATTGTAACCGTCGAAAATCTGGTGGCGAGTCTGGATATTAAATCCGTTTTGCCCGATAAATTAAGAGAAAATACCGTGCTGGCAAATTCGTATGTGCTGCCTTCGCCTGAAATTGTCAAAGAAAATTCCGAACAGCGTCGCCAACAACTTTTGCTAATCGGCATTTATTTTGCAGCGTTTTGTTACGTTACATTCGCTTTCGGCGGCTGCGCGGTTGTTCTCGGCATCGTGGCGACGATTATTCTTTACACCAGATTCGGCGACACGGGCAAAATGATTCGTGTCGAAGCGCGCGACCGTCTGACCAAAGTTCAGCAAAAATGGCTCAAACTCGAAAACGACTGGACGCGCTTTCTCGCTTCTTCGGATTTGGATAAAAATCTGGCGCAGATTGACGGGAAAATTAATGATTACCGCCAACTCGAACGCGGCAAATATAGAAAGGAAGCGGTTGGAGTCCAAAAAACAAATTTCGTCGAAAAAATTCAGGCGCAGTTCGATGTTGAATACACAGCGGAAATAACGGCAAAACGCGAAACGCTCGAACGGGAAATCACTAATTTGCTTCCCGTTCTGCGCGTCAGTTCGGTGCGCGTCAGTAAATATCAAAGACAATTGCAGACGCAATCGCAAACGCTCGCGCGTGAACTCGTGCAGTCCGAAAGCAACGTTAGGTTTCTCGGCAGTAATTTGCCGGTCGGAATTATTTTAATTTTAATCACCGTCGGAATATCAATTTTCGGTTCGATAGTCCATCAGAATTTCGCGCCTAATTTGACGACGGTAAGCAGCGTTCCGCCTCCCAATAAAGCCGGTCAATTTTCGGCGCTGGCGACGGTGGCGGAACCGAAAATGAATGTGTTTATACCGGAAGAAAATATCACCGATCGGGAGATTGAAAAATTTTCCGCGTCTGAGCGCGCAGATATTGCGGGCGGACTGCTTAATCAGGCAAATCTTTCACTCGCGGATGTAGATTATGCGAAGGCAGAAAAGAAACTTAAGTTTGCGCTGCGGTTTGATCCCAAAAATGCCCGCGTAATTTCTAAAATCGGCTTCATCTTTTACAATCAGGGAAAATATTCTCAGTCGCTCGATTATTTCAATCGCGCGGCGGCAATCACTGATGATGATGACGAAACGAATTTTTATATCGGAATGAATTATCTGCAAATGAAAAATTATTCCGCCGCGCGAGATGTTTTCGTCAAATTAACCGGCGGCACGATGAAGAACAATGAAGGTTTTTATAATCTCGGCTTGGCTTATCAAGGTTTAAAGGATTATTCGGCGGCAGTCGCGGCTTTTCAAAAAGCTCTTAATTTCAATCCGAATGACCTTGATTCAACTTACGAAATGGGAATCTGCTTCAGCAAAATCGGCGATAGGGAACAGGTGCTAAGGTTTTATCAGGCACTGCTGGAAAAAGACGGAAATCGCGCGGCGCAATTTAAAAAAGCGGTCGGCAAATCCTTCAATCTCGAATTACCGCCTGTAACGATAACTGTCAAATAATGACATCGCTTTGGAATTTAAGACTAAAAATATATTTCCAACGCGAACAAATATGGTAAAGTATCTTTTGAGTTTCAACCAAAATTTGTAGGGAGAGCAGAAAAGGTTATGGCAACTAAAAAAGAGAGCAAAAAAACATCGTCGTCAACGGCTAAAGAGGGTAAAACTACAGCAAAGAAATCTACTAAAAGCAGACCGGCAAAAGGCATCATCAGCAAAGCTAAAAAGGCTGTCGGAGAAGTTCTTTCCGATGTCGCCACAGGGGCTGCCAGCGGAGCCGCCAGCGGCGGAATTATAGCGGTCGGAAAACTCGCGGGGATTGATAGTAAAGCGGAAGCGAAAAAGCCTTCGGCAAAAGCGAAAAGCGCGGGCAAATCATCAAACGCGGAAACTGCTAAAACAACGGCGAAGCCGAAAACCGCGAAAAAGGAAGACAAAAAAGCCGCGCCGTCAAAAACTAAAAGCCCTGCCGGAAATAAGAAAGCTGCAAAAAAATAATCAAGGCAGTTTAAGATTACTTTCGTAAAACACAAGAGAACTTGATTGATTCTCTTGTGTTTTACAGATTTAAATTCAATTCGCCGTCTTTCTCAATAACTGAAACGCTTCCGCCGTGTTCGAGTTTGCCGAATAAAATTTCCTGCGCGAGCGGCTCTTTGATTTTCTGCTGAATCAAACGCGCCATCGGACGCGCTCCGTATTTCGGGTCAAAACCGTTTTTCGCCAGCCATTCACGCGCCGCGTCTGTGAGTTTTACTATCACGCGCTTTTCGGCAAGCTGCCCGTTTAACTCGCCGATAAATTTATCGACGACTTGTTTGATAATCGAAATATCGAGCGGTTTAAACGCCACCCACGCATCGAGGCGATTGCGAAATTCGGGCGAAAACGTGCGTTCGATTGCGCCTTTCGCCTGTCCTTTTGTTTCGGCTTGATTGCGAAAACCGACTCCGCCCGAAGAGATTTCACGCGCTCCGGCGTTGGTTGTCATAATCAACACGACATTGCGAAAATCAGCTTTTTTGCCGTTGTTGTCGGTCAGCGTCGCCGAATCCATCACTTGCAGCAGCAAATTGAAAAGATTCGGATGCGCTTTTTCGATTTCGTCCAGCACTAAAACGGCGTGCGGCGTTTTCATAATCGCGTCGGTCAAAAGTCCGCCCTGGTCAAAACCGACGTATCCGGGCGGCGCGCCAATCAAACGGGAAACCGTGTGCGGCTCGGCATATTCGCTCATATCGAAACGTATAAATTCGATGCCGAGTTGCGCGGCAAGCTGTTTCGATAATTCCGTTTTGCCGACTCCGGTCGGACCCGAAAACAAAAACGAGCCGACGGGTTTTTCCGCATTTGAAAGTCCGGCACGCGAAATTTGAATCGCGCTAACGACTTTTTCAATCGCTTCAGTTTGCCCGAAAACAACCGTCTGCAAATCTTCGCGCAGAGTTTTCAGACGGTCTTTTTCCGACGCGACGACGGTTTTCGGCGGAATTTTCGCCATTCTCGCCAGCACTTTTTCGACCATCTGCACGGAAACTTTTTTCGGGCGTTTCGACGGCGGCAGCAATTTTACCATCGCGCCGACTTCGTCAATTACGTCAATCGCTTTGTCGGGCAAATATCGGTCATGCAGATATTTCGCGGCGAGTTCCGATGCGGCTTTCAAGGATTCATTGGAATATTTAACGCCGTGATGCGCTTCGTAAAATCGTTTTAAGCCTTTTAAAATCTGATAAGTTTCCTCTTCTGACGGCTCGCCGATTTCGATTTTCTGAAAACGTCTGGCAAGCGCGCGGTCGCGTTCAAACGCGGCTTTGTATTCGCTGTAAGTCGTCGAACCGATACAGCGCAGTTCGCCGCTTGCCAACGCCGGTTTCAAAATATTCGATGCGTCCATCGCGCCGCCTGAAACCGCGCCCGCGCCGACAATCGTATGAATTTCGTCAATGAACAGAATCGCGTTTTCCTGCTTTTTCAACTCGCCGATAATTGCTTTGAAACGCTGTTCAAAATCGCCCCGATAGCGCGTTCCCGCCAAAACCGCGCCCATATCGAGCGCGAAAACTTTCGCGCCCTGCAAAACTTCCGGCACATTTTCTTCAGAGATTTTCAACGCCAAACCTTCCGCCAGCGCGGTTTTGCCAACTCCGGGTTCGCCGACATACAGCGGATTATTTTTCTTACGCCTGCATAGAACCTGAATCGTGCGCTCGATTTCCGCGTCGCGCCCGATAAGTGGGTCAATCTCGCCCTTTTTCGCTTTGGCGACAAGTTCGACGGTAAAAGATTCGAGCGGATTTTTTTGATTGCCGCTTGCGAATTGCCCGTCGGCAAATTCCGCGTCTTCAAAATCTTCGCCGCCGCCAAACGAGAGCGGAAACGGGTCTTCGATTTTCGAGATGCCGTGCGCGATGTAATTCAGAATGTCGAGCCGCTTGACATTCTGCTGCTGGAGCAGAAAAACGGCATAAGATTGTTCGGTTTGAAACAGCGCGGCGAGAATATTTCCGCCGTCAACATCGCTCTGCCCGCTGCCGCTCGCCTGCATCATCGCGTATTGAATAATATTCTGAAGCGTCGAAGTCAATTCCGGTATCAACTGAACATTATCGGGTAATTTTTCGAGAGTTTGATTGAGATAATTATCCAGTTCGGCGGCTAATTCCTGCAAATTCGCGCCGCAGTTATAGAGAACATTGCGCGCCGTGTGGTCTTCGAGCAGCGCGTAAAGCAAATGTTCGACCGTCACATATTCGTGGCGGCGTTTGACGGCTTCATCAACCGCGACTCCGAGAGTTTCTTCCAATTCTTTCGTCAACATAAATTCAAAATTATTTTACCAGCTTTCGGGCGGCTTTTCACAACTTTCTATCCGGCAACGAATTTTTAGATTTACAATTTGAGAATTTGTTTGTCCGCGATTGAATTATAAAGTTTGGCGGAAATTTTAAGGTTTATTTGAACCGAAGTTTTTGATTTTGGAATTTCAGACCGAATTTTTGACCGCAATTATTTCCGCCGCGATTGAGACGGCGATTTCTTCGGGCGTTCGACTGCCTATTTGCAACCCGATTGGCGTGTGGATTTGGTTTAGCTTTTCTTTCGGAAAACCTTCCTTTTCGAGATTTCTCAACAAAGTTTTCATCTTCGCGCGGCTGCCGAGAACGCCGAAATACTTGTAATTTTTACCGAGTAATTTTCTAATCACAATCTCGTCGGATTTATAGCCGAGCGTCATTACGACAACGAAATGACTCTCGCCGGAAGAAATAAATTCGCCGATTTTCTCGTAAGATTCGATAACGATTTTCGCGCGAACGAATTTATTTTTATCGAGCGTGTTTAAGTTTGGTCGGTCGTCGAAAAGTGAAATATGAAAATCCATTTTCGCCATAACTTCCGACAGAGCCAACGCGCAATGACCGCCGCCGACGATGAAAAGTTTATTTTTCAGCCCAAGTTTTTCTTCGTAAAGAAAATTATTTTTGCCCCTTTGCTCGAATTTAAAATCGAAGTTATTTTCTTCCGTTTCACAAATTCGCAATTCGCAATTCGCAATTCGCAATTTTCGAGACTGCTGACTTTTGAGGGCGCGAATAATTTTATGAACGGTTTTCAAATGCGCGGAATCCAGTTTGAAAAAAATAACGGTTTGCTTTCCCGAACAAATCATTCCGCTTGAAACGGGCGAATTTTTTTGATGAACCTGCTCGACGATTTCCGAATTAATTTTGAATTTTGAATTTTGAATTTTGACTTTGGCTGCTTCCGCCAATCGGACTTCCATCACGCCGCCGCCGATGCTTCCCGCTATTTCATTTGCGGCGACAATCATTTTGAAACCTTGTCTGCCCGGACTGCTGCCCGCGCTTTCCGCCACAATCAGCAGCATCACGATTTCGTTTCGCTTCAAATATTCGGCGGCAAATTGCCAAATTTCCAATTCCTTTTTCATTTGAGAGAAAAATTTGTCGGCGAAAATCGGCGGCGGCGCAAATTAAATTCGCTTGTATTTTGTCCGCGTTCGTCCGCAAAATTTCGCGGCGGAAAATTATTTTCCGGCTTTCATTTTCTTTGTCGCTTCCGAGTATAAATTCATCAAAACTTTTTCGGGCGTAAAAGGCGCGTCAAACGCGGGCGAATTTTCCGTATTAAACGCGCAAACTGCGTTGCGGATTGCAAAATACGCGCCGATGCCATACATCAAAGGCGGCTCGCCGACAGCTTTTGAATTGAAAATCGCTAAATTCTCTCTTTCGGTTTCGAGCGGAATAAAATCCATCGTTTTCGGCACGGAATAAATGTCTGGAATTTTGTAAGTTGAAAGCGCGTTTGAGCGCAATTTTCCAAATTTGTCATAGACCACTTCTTCCATCGTCATCCAGCCGATGCCCTGCGCGATGCCGCCTTCGATTTGCCCGTAATCAACCGCAGTATTCATCGAACTGCCGAAATCGTGACAGGCTTTGACGAAATCAATCGTGTAAATTCCGCGCAGACAATCAACCGTCACGCCGACAATCGCCGTTCCATAAACGTGATATGCGAACGGATGACCGCTTGCAGTTGACCAATCGAAATGAAGTCCTTCGGTCGCGTAATGCGCGTGTTCGCTCAAACTGACGCGCTGCATATGCGCCTCGTTGACGAGCATCAGCCAATCGAAATCGGTTGATCCGCCGCTGCGGAAAACGAAACCGTTTTCGATTGAAACGTCGCCCGCGCTTTTGGCTTCGACGAGCGGCGCGGCAACTTCCTTTAATCTTTGCAAAATCGTTTCGCAGGCAATCTGCGTTGCGCGTCCGTTCAAATCGGCGGCGGCTGAAGCGGCGGTCGGCGAAGTATTGGCGATTCGCAAAGTGTTCGTCGTATGAATTTTTACTCTTTCAATCGGCATCGAAAAAACTGTCGCGGCGACCTGCGCGATTTTCGTATTCACGCCCTGCCCCATTTCGACCGCGCCGGTCGAAATGGCAACTGAACCGTCCGTATAAACGTGAACGAGCGAACGCGCCTGGTTCATCGGCGTTTTCGTAAAAGAAATACCGAAACAAATCGGCATCAGCGCAACGCCTTTTTTGATAAATTTATTTTCGCGGTTAAATTTGTCAGCTTCTTTTTGCAGATTCGCAAAATCAAATTTCGTGTCGGCTTGCGTCCATGTCGCAATCGCTTCGCTTTCCGCAACTTGCCCGTAAGGAAATTCTTCGCCGTCTCTGATTAAATTTTTTCGCTGAATTTCCGAAGCCGAAACGCCCAGTTTTTCCGCCGCGCGCGCGATTGCCGATTCGATAACGAACATTCCCTGCGGTCCGCCAAAACCGCGAAACGCCGTGTTCGGCGGCAAATTCGTGCGGCAGCAGTAAGCCGTCGCGGTGACGTTCGGCACAAAATAAGCATTTGTGCAGTGAAACAAAGTTCTTTCCAAAACCGGCGGTGACAAATCCGCGCTTGCTCCCGCGTTTTGATAAAACACGGCTTCGTAAGCGATGATTTTCAAATCTTTATCCAAACCGATTTTGTAATCCGATGAATACGGATTGCGCTTTCCGGTCATTCGCATATCTTCCATCCGGTGCAGCGCGTATTTCACGGGGCGTTTCGTCAATTGCGTGCCGAGCGCGCAAATTGCCGCCCAAGCGTTTGCTTGGTCTTCCTTGCCTCCAAAACCGCCGCCAAGCCGCGTTACGTCAACCTCAATTTGGTGCATCGGAATTGCGGTGACGCGCGAAACGGCGCGCTGCACCGCCGCCGGACCTTGCGTCGAAGAATAAATTTTTATTCCGCCCTGTTCGGTCGGAATCGCGTATGCGCCCTGCGTTTCGATATAAAGATGTTCCTGCCCGTTCAATTCGGTGCGACCTTCGAAAACATACTCGCTGGCTTTGAAAGCCGTTTCCGCATCGCCCAATTTGAAATATTTCGGCGGCACGATTAAATCGCCCTTTGCGAAAGCAATACGCGGGTCGGTAACGATTTCGAGCGGCTCGATTTCCGCTCGTATCAGCTTCGCCGCTTTCCGCGCCTGCGCTTCGGTTTCCGCCAAAACGAGCGCTACCGGCATTCCTTGAAAATGAACTTCATCGCCCGCAAAAAGCGGCTCGTCCGGCAAAATTCCGCCGATTTGATTTTCGCCGATTAAATCTTTCGCCGTGATAATTTTGACAACACCTGCCGATTTTTCGGCTTCGTTTGTATCAATACTTTTTAACTTTCCGTGCGCGATTTGCGAATCATAAACGCAGGCGAACAGCGTTCCTTCGAGCAGAGGAATATCGTCGAGATAAACTGATTCGCCGCGAACGTGCGATTTTGAATCGAGATTTTTCATTAAATTCTTATCCGCGTCATCCGCGAAAATCTGCGGCTAAATTGTTTTCGGCTGATAATCAAACAACTCGACAAAATGCGCCGTGAAAAGTTGTTTGAGCAATAATCTTTTATAACTTTCCGAGCCGCGCACGTCGGAAATCGGACTGATTTCGGTTTGCAGAATTTCGTTTGCTTCGGAAATCGCCGCGTCGTTAATTTTTTTGCCGCGCAAAAATTCGGAAGTCTTTTTCAGATACAAAGGAATCGGCGCAACGCCGCCCGCCGAAACGTGCGCGTCGGTTATCGAATGAAACCCGCCCGCTGACGCAGGTGGTTCTGACTTAATTGAAATCGCCGTGTTGACCGAAGCAATATCAAGGAAAGTTCGTTTGCTGACTTTCTCAAAATTGAAATGCGTAAAATTTTTGCGAAAACGAATTTTTGTAATAAATTCATCTTCCGTTTTCGCTAAGGTTTTGTAGCCGAGATAAAATTCACGAAGCGGAATTTCGCGGTCATCGTTAAAAATAATCGAAGCGTCGAGAGCCAGAAACCACGCCGTCATATCGCCAATCGGCGAAGCGTTGCAGAAATTTCCGGCGAGCGTCGCCATATTGCGAATCGGCGTTGAGGAGACGAGTTTCAGATGTTTATAAAGATTCGGAAAAAGATTTTGCATCGCGGGCGAAACCAGCAAATCCGTCACGACCGCCGACGCGCCGATTTCGATAAACTCGCCGTTTTCCTCGATAAATCTCAATTCGGAATTGTCGAAAAGATTTTCCGCTTCGGCGTAAATTATTTCTTCGGGACGCTGAACGTATAAATCCGTTCCGCCGGAAACAAAATGAATTGGTTTCCGGTTTCCGGTTTCCGGTTTCCGGTTTTCGTTATTTGAAATTTCAGATTTGAGGTTTTTAATTCTTTCCGCAATGTTTGAAAAATAATCGGGAACGATGCCTTTTTCGACCGCGAAGTTCAGGCGCGATTTTCCGTTGTTTGAATTCAAAATCTTCGTCAAATTTTTCGCCGCTCGCTCGATTGATTTATAACCCGTGCAGCGGCAAATATTTCCGTCAATTGCGGAAATTGCCGACTCACAAATTTTCGGCGTGTCGTCGATACAAAATCCGGTCAGCGACATCACGAAACCGACGGTGCAGAAACCGCACTGCGTTCCCGATTCGTCAACCATCGCCTGCTGAACTTCGGTTAATTCGCTATTTGTTTTATTAATGCCTTCGACCGTGACGATGTGTTTTCCGCGCGCGTTGGCAAGCGGCATTAAACACGAAGTCTGCGTGCGATATTTGACCGCATCGCCGTTTAATTCGCCGACTAAAACCGCGCACGCGCCGCAGTCGCCTTCACGACAGCCAATTTTCGTTCCTTTCAGATTTTTGTGATAACGAACGAAATCTAAAACGGTCGCTCCCTTAGGCAAATCGGTTTCGACGGTTTGATTGTTCAAAATAAACTTGGTCATTAAAAATGATAGTCGCAAAAATTTACAAAAAGCATTGATTTATTTTCGCGCCTTTTTGTAATTATAATTTCAAAACTGACGAATTAAAATCACGCCGAGCGTAATCAGCGTCGCGCCGAAAATACGCATCAGATTTATCGGTTTTTCGGGAACGCCGAGCCAGCCGAAATGGTCAATCAAAAGCGTCACGAGCATCTGCCCGCCGATTGCTAAACTGAACGCCAGCGCAACGCCAACGCGCGGCACGATAGTCGCCATTACGGAAACGAAAAACGCGCCTAAAAATCCGCCAATCCATGCGACGAGCGGCGCATTTTTTGACGAAGCCAGATTATTTAAAGGAACGCCCGCCAGTAAAATATAAATGAACAGCGCGACCGTTCCGACGGCAAATGAAATAAACGCCGCGAGAATCGGGCTGTCAATCGTCGTCGCAAGTTTGCTGTTGACGGTCGCCTGCGTCGGCATCGCCATTCCCGCCAGGATTGCGAGAAAGAGGAAAAAATAATTGTTGAAAAAATTCATCTAATGGTAAATGGTAAATGGTAAATGGCGAGTTTCGGCTTTTCATTAACCATTCACCATTTACCATTTACCATTATTTAATATTTCGTTTTATCCGATTTGTTTGTCCAGTTTTTGAAAACCGTTAAGCCCGCGCCGCGCAGAAAATTGACGCTTCTGATGTGACGTTCTTCTGCGGGGCGTTCGATTTCGTCGTAGATAAACTGGTCGTCAAAACCTATATTTGCCGCGTCTTCGCGCGTGCAGGCAAAGAAAATTTTTGCCGGACGCGCCCAGTAAATCGCGCCGAGACACATCGGGCAAGGCTCGCACGAAGTGTATAAAATGCAACCATCAAGCTGGAAAGAATTCAAGTTTTGACACGCCGCGCGAATCGCCACAATTTCGGCGTGCGCCGTCGGGTCGTTGGTCGAAGTCACGCGGTTGCAGCCTTCGCCGATAATTTCGCCGTCTTTGACGACGACTGCGCCAAACGGTCCGCCCGCGTCCGTTTCCATTCCTTTCCGCGCCAGTTCAATTGCGCGGCGCATAAATTTTTCGTCGCTCTCAGTCATTTATTGTTTCGGTTTTACCTTTATCTCAAAAAGTTTTTTCCAATCTTTTCCGGTAACGAAAATCCGGTCGTTCGCCGCGTCATATGCAATTCCGTTCATCGTATTTTCAGGGTCGCGGTCAACGTCTTCGGGCGAGATTCCCTGCAAATCAATCCAGCCCAAAAGTTTTCCCGTGTTCGGGTCAATCCGCGCGATATAATTCGGCTTGCCTAAAATTTCAGGGTCTTCCGAATGCCAGACGTTTGCCCAAATTTCGCCTTTGATATATTCGAGTTCGTTGATTTGAATCAACGGTTTTCCGTCTTCGCGGAACACCGGAATTGTCCGAACGGGCTGGAAAGTTTCTGGATTCATCACTCTGATAATGTGCGTTCTATCGGTCATAAACAGATTTTTTCCGTCCGTCGTCATTCCCCATCCTTCGCCGGAATAATTAAGTTCTCTGAGCAATTTAAAACTGCCTGCGTCAAACACGCGGCATACGCCTTCTTCCCAAGTCAGTTGATAAATTTTATCGTCAATCATCGAAATTCCTTCGCCGAAACTTTCCTTCGGCAAATCGAATTTCTGGACGACTTTGCCGGTTTCGAGTTCGACTTTTCGCAATTCGGACGCGCCTTCCTGTCCTGTGCTTTCATACAAAAATCCGTCGTGGAAAAACAAGCCTTCGGTAAAGGCTTTCGGGTCGTGTTTATAAGTATTGACAATTTCATACGTATAAACCGGAACTTTGCCGGAAGTCTGGTTGTTTGAATTGACGGATTTATTAACGTTCACATTCGGGCGATTTACGGTTTGTTCCGTTTTGCACGAAAGCGCGAAAACGGCGAATAAAATCAGCATTCCAAGACGCATTTTCAAAAGTCCTTTCATAAAATTTCGAGAATTATTTTCGTAGTGCCTGCTCGATTGTCCTGCGAAATCCGGCGGCGGAAAGCTCGCGCGCTTTTACGCCGTTAAAGTAAATTGTCGGCGTTCCGCCAATGCCGTAAGCCGTGCCGTCTTCAATATCTTTTTTGACATCCGACTCATATTTTTTGCCGTCAAAATCGGCATCGAACTGCCGGCGATTCAAGCCTAAATCAGATGCGTATTTTTTCAAAGACGCGGCATCGAGTTTGTCTTGATTTTTATACAAAACATCGGTGTATTCAAAAAATTTTCCCTGCGCGTGCGCGGCGGCGGCGGCGAGCGCGGCACTGTAAGCATTTTTGTGAATCTGCGTCAGCGGAAAATCGCGCACGACGAAACGAATTTTATCGCCGTATTCCGCCAAAACTTTTTGCAGAACCGGATGCGTCGCGCTGCACGAAGGACATTGAAAATCGGTGAACATCACGACCGTGACGGGCGCGTTTATATTTCCACGCGACGGATTGGCTGGAAGAACGGCGATATTTTGACGAAACGGCGCGGGTTCTTTGAGCAGAGTTTTCGCGCCGTATTTTTGAGACAGGCGTTTTTCCAAATCGCTCTGTAATTTTTCGCGCTCGTCGTCGGAAAATTCCTTCATTTTGTCGGTTACTTCGCGGGCGATGATGTCTTCGGGCTGAATTCCTAATTGTTTCGCTTCCGCCGAAATCAGCGCGGAGAAAACCAACTGTTCGAGCGCGTCGGACGTTTGCTCGTAAATCGTCATTCGCGTTTCGTAAAGATTTTGTCCGTTTTTTTCTTCAAAATTTTTCGCGGTAATCGGCTTGCCGTCAACGGTCGCCAACACGTCGGACGGCTGCAAAAGCGGCGCGTTGACATCTTTGAGCGTTTCAGTTTTGTGAAGCGTTTTAAGTCGCGCGACGTATTCAATCAAGCCTTTTTGTTCAGGCTCTTGCCGCAAAAAATTGACGATTTGCGGGCGCGTTTCGGCTAAGGTTTTGTTGCCGATTTGCGCTCTGTTCGCGTCATAGACTGCCTGGATTTGCGAGTCGGTCGGCGCGGGAATTTTTGCTGCCACTTCCGTTGCGACCAAATTCTCGACCGTCGTTTTGCGCGCTTTGGCTTCCGCGTCAAGCAGCGCGTCGGCGATTTGCTGTGCAAGCAATTCGGTTCGTAAATCGCGGATAATTTGCGGCAGCTTCGAGTAATTTTCGGCAACCTGCGGCGGCAAATCCTTGACCGTGAAATTTTGATTATTCGTTGTCGCCAGAATCTCGCCCGCTTGCGCGAAACAACTAAAAACAAACACGATTGAACAAAAAAATACAGCTAAAAACTTCATAGACATTTTGCGGGAAACGAGTTTCAGTTTGCGTCCCTTCTATCTGAATTCATCAAATCTTTTTTCATAAAACGACCGTCACAGATTATCACAAATTAACGTCGATAGCTTAATTTGCTAAAATCAAAACCGGAGGATTTTACAAAAATGTCTGACACGAGATTTTCGGGAACGGTTGACCATCTGGCAATTAAATGCGGCGAATTGACGAACGCCGTCGAGGAATACAAACGGCTCGGTTTCGCGGTCGAAACGATTTACGAAGATTGGGCGATGATGCGCGACGCGAAAGGTTTCGGCATCGCGCTGCTGCCGCCCGATTCCAAACATCCGCCGCACATCGGTTTGAAAGTCGAAACTATGGGTGAACTCGAACAAGCGGCGCGGCGCGAAAATCGCCCTGTAAAACCGCACCGCGACGGCACTTCGTCGTTTTACACGAAAGGCGTTGACGGGCAAATTGTCGAACTGATTTATTATCCGTCGGATTTTGGAAAATAATTCCACCGCCGAGAAGCGGAGAAGCAAAAGTTTTTCCAGTAAAAACTCAAAGATAAAAAGCCTTTTTTTTTTTTGTTTTCTTTCATTTTTTTT
>JBPCRW010000119.1:0-5732 GCA_050996405.1 Pyrinomonadaceae bacterium
CGTCAGCACAGGCGCGATTGCAAAACATTCGCGCCTTTGCTGACGCGCGGACTTCTGCCCGGTCATTCCAATTTGACTGATTGAACTATCAAACGGTTGATGTCTATAATGAATCAGCTATCTTCCGATAAAATTCAGCATCTAAAATTTATTCGATGAGAGAATTTGGAACACAAAAAATAAAGCTGTCCCAAAAGCTAAGCGAAGCCGTCGTTTCTGAAAAACCTTTGCGCGCGCTGGCGCAGGTAGCGCGCGAGGCGGTAAACGAAACCAATAAACTGACGGTCGAAAAAATTGCGGTTAATCTGAAACGTCTGCCGAAAGAATTGGACGGTTTCCGCATCGCGCAGCTTTCAGACCTGCATCACAGCCCTTTTACCAGCCTCGAACTGATTAACGAATCAATCGAAATCGCCAACCGTCTCGCGCCGGAGATGTTCGCGCTGACCGGCGATTTTGTTTCGCACGACACTGCGTATATCGCGCCCGTCGCCGATGCCTTGAGCCGTCTCAAGTCGGAATTCGGAAGTTTCGCGTGTCTCGGCAATCACGACCACTGGACAAATGCCGAACTCGTCACCGATTTGCTGCGCGGCGAAGGAATCACGGTTTTAGTCAACGAAGGTTTGAGATTGAAAGTGCGCGGCGCGTCCTTCTGGCTGTGCGGCGTTGACGATTTAACGCTCGCCAAAACCGACATCAAAGCGGCTTTAAAAGATTCGCGCGAAGACGAAATGAAAATCCTGCTCGCGCACAATCCGAAAATTTTGTATCGCGCCGCCCGCCGCAATGTGGATTTGATGTTGAGCGGACACACGCACGGCGGACAGGTTAAATTCCGCGAAGAAGAAGACAAAATTCTGCTGACGCGCAAACTTTCGAGCGGTCTGTATCGCCGCAAAAATACACAGGTTTATATCACGCGCGGCATTGGAACAGTCGTCGTGCCGGTGCGCTATCGTTGCCCGCCGGAAATTACGCTGATTGAATTACGAATTACGAATTAGCAATTACGAATTTCTTATTTTTATTTTCGTAATTCGTAATTTGAAATTCGTAATTGATAAAAATGGCTTCTAATGTCGTCACAATTCCAAACCTCTTGACTTTCGTGCGGATGGCGTTAGTTCCGGTTTTCGCCAGCCTGCTGTTTTACGGTTATTTCGGATGGGCTTTGCTCGTCTTTTTTTTCGCCGGAATTTCCGACGGCGTTGACGGATTTGTCGCCCGAAGGTTTAATCAACAATCCTCGCTCGGCACGATTTTAGACCCGATTGCCGATAAACTTTTGATGACGACGGCGTTTATTATTCTGACTTTGCCGCACATTCTGCCCGCCGATGACAGACATTTTCCGATTCCGTTCTGGGTTTCCGCTTCGGTCATTGGGCGCGATATTTTAATCGTCGCGGTCGCGCTGGCGATTTTTATTATGACGGGTTTTCGCGGATTCAAACCCTCGTTTCTCGGAAAAGTCTCAACCGTCGTGCAGATTCTGACGGTTGGAATAGTCCTGATTGCCGCCGTTTTTCCCGATTACAGCGGCTACTATCTACCGACGATTTATTTTACGGTCACACTTTTAGCCTTTCTTTCAGGCATTCATTACATTTTTCACGTCGGGAGATTGATGAAGGCGGAAGGAAAAACTTTATAATTCTCAAATACGGAAACACGCACGGAGTAAGTGTGTCTTTCGATTACTATTTACGTTCTTACTTCGCGCGGGCTTGTGCAACAATAAGATATTTAATTTAATTGCTTAAGCCGGATGTCGCCTTGCAATATTTTTCTCAAATAAACTTGACAAGAACGCACTCATATATTATTCTAGTTCTACATTCAAATTCGCATTTATCTTTTGGTAAATAGCTGGAACAAAATAAAGGTTCGGAGAAGTAAATAAATATGAGTAAAATTATTGGTATTGACTTGGGAACGACAAATTCGGTGGTCGCCGTAATGGAAGGCGGCGAGCCGGTCGTTATCACAAATGAAGAAGGTGGGCGCACAACTCCTTCGGTTGTCGCATTTACAAAGGACGGCAATCGTCTGGTCGGGCAGGTTGCGAAACGTCAGGCGGTGACGAATCCTGAAAACACGCTGTATTCAATCAAGCGTTTCATCGGGCGCAAATACGACGAAGTTTCGGGCGAAATTAAACAAGTTCCGTTCAAGGTTGAAAAAGCCGCGAACGGCGACGTAAAAATTGACGCGCAGGGCAAACAATACAGTCCACCGGAAATTTCGGCGATGGTTTTGCAGAAATTAAAAAAAGCGGCGGAAGATTATCTCGGCGCGAAAGTTGATAAAGCGGTTATCACCGTTCCGGCGTATTTTAACGACGCGCAACGGCAGGCGACGAAAGACGCTGGAAAAATCGCCGGACTCGAAGTAATGCGAATCGTCAACGAACCGACGGCGGCGGCTCTGGCTTACGGCTTGGATAAAAAGAAAGACGAAATCATTGTCGTTTTCGACTTCGGCGGCGGAACATTTGACGTTTCGGTTTTGGAAGTCGGCGAAGGCGTGGTCGAAGTAAAATCCACCAACGGCGACACGCATTTAGGCGGCGACGACGTTGACGAAGTGTTGATTAAATGGATTATTGACGAATTTAAAAAAGACCAGGGTATTGATTTGACGAGCGACAAAATGGCTCTGCAGCGTTTGAAAGAAGCAGGCGAAAAGGCAAAAATCGAGTTGTCGTCGGCGATGGAAACCGAAATCAATTTGCCGTTTATCACGGCTGACCAATCGGGACCAAAACATCTGGTGATGAAGCTAACGCGCTCGAAATTTGAGCAGTTAATCGAGCCGCTTTTGAAACGTCTGATGCCGCCGGTCGAACAGGCGATTAAAGACGCTGGCTTGACGGCGAAAGACATACAGGAAATCGTGCTGGTCGGCGGCTCGACGCGCATTCCGAAAGTCCAAGAAATGGTTAAAAACTTTTTCGGTAAAGAACCGAATAAAACCGTTAATCCTGATGAAGTCGTCGCCTTAGGCGCGGCGGTTCAAGCGGCGGTTCTGGGCGGCGAAAAAACGGACATTCTGCTGCTCGACGTAACGCCTTTGAGTCTCGGAATTGAAACTCTGGGCGGCGTGATGACGCAGATGATTACGCGCAACACGACGATTCCGACGCGCAAATCGGAAATTTTTTCGACGGCTTCGGACAATCAAACGTCGGTCGAAGTTCACGTTATGCAGGGCGAACGCCCGATGGCTGCCGACAATAAAACGCTCGGCAAATTCCACTTGGTCGGCATTCCGCCCGCGCCGCGCGGCGTTCCGCAGGTCGAAGTGACTTTCGCCATCGACGCGAACGGCATTGTCAACGTTTCGGCAAAAGATGTCGGCACGGGACGCGAGCAGAAAATCACGATTACGTCTTCGTCGGGTCTTTCCAAAGAAGAAATTGACAAAATGATGAAAGATGCCGAATCGCACGCCGGAGAAGACACGAAACGCAAGGAAGTCATCGAATCGCGCAACAAACTCGATGGTTTAGTCTATTCAGTCGAAAAAACTTTCGGCGAAAACAAAGACAAACTTGATTCGGGCGCGGCGGGCGACATTGAAACGGCGATTGCGGAATCGAAAACGGCTCTCGCGGGCGACGATGCCGCAGCGATGGACACCGCTTTCAACAATCTGCAAACGGCTTCGCACAAACTGGCGGAAGTTCTTTACAGTCAAACTGGCTCGCAAGCAGGCGCGCCGGCTGAAGAACAAGCATCGTCGGCAAGCGCGGGCGCGGATTCGACTTCAACTTCGAGCAATGATGATAACGTCATTGATGCCGAATATGTCGATGTTGACGAAGACAAAAAATAAGCGGCAAAGGTGAAAACTAACTTCGCTTTTTAATCCGAAATCAGCCGCCCGCTTGTAATTCGTTGCAGGCAGCGGCTGGTTTTGCGATACTTCAAAAGCTATGAGTGTTGTAATCGAACTGGACGAAAAAATGGTTGAGGAAATTGATAGTATTGCGAAAGATTTTAACAAAAATCGTTTGCAGTATATTAACGATTCTCTGCAAAAATCTATTCGTCAAGACAGACGCAAAAAAAAGTATTCCGAAGAAGAAGTCAGCCAAATGTATAAAGAGGCTTACGGAAAATTTCCCGTGCAGCCCGACGAGTTCGAGATTGAGGAAGGACAGTTGATTGAGGTTTGGAAAGACAGATGAGGCGCGGCGATATTTATCGGCACAAATTTAGAGAGCCTGACAAAACTCGTCCCGTTTTGATAATTACTCGCAATGAAGCGATTTCAGAATTAAATTCCGTTACTGTAATTCCGACGACTTCAACCATTCGAGATGTTAAATCGCAAGTTTTACTGACCGAAGATGACGGCGTTTCAGAAATTTGCGTGTTGAATGTCGATTGGATTCAGACAGTTCCGAAAACAAAATTGCGCGGCTATATCACGCATCTTTCCGACGAAAGAATGAACGAGGTTTTTGAAGCGATAAAATTTGCATTTGATTTTGGATAAATAAGTGGCAAAACAAGATTACTACCAAACTCTCGGCGTAAAAAAGGACGCGAAAGCTGACGAAATTAAAAAAGCGTATCGTCGGCTGGCGCGAAAACATCACCCTGACGTTAATCCGAACGATAAAGCGTCCGAGGAAAAATTTAAACAGGTGCAGGAAGCCTACGACGTTCTTTCCGATGAGAAAAAACGCAAGGTTTTCGACCGTTTCGGTTATTACAACGATAATCTCGACCCGGATGCTCCCGCGTATGCGGGCGGCGCGTCGGCAGGCGGCGCGGGCGGTTTCGATTTTTCAGGATTTAATTTCGAGCCGGGCGGTTCGGGCGGCAGTTCGAGTTTCAGAGATATTTTCTCCGACCTTTTCGGCGGCAGCGCGGGTGCGCGGCGTGAACCAGAGCCGCCGCGCGCGATGCCGAAAAAAGGCGCGGATATTGAAATTCCGCTCGCGCTTTCGTTTGAAGAATCGGTTACGGGATTGACGACAAATATCACCGTCCATCGCAGCGAGCAATGTTCAAAATGTCACGGCGCGGGTGACTTGGGCGGCGCGATTATCACCTGCCCGACCTGTCACGGCAGCGGGCAGGTTCAGCGCGCCGGAGGACGCTTGCAGTTTTCGCAGCCATGTCCTGACTGCGGCGGAACGGGTCGACGGCGCGAACCCTGTCCGCAGTGCAACGGTAAAGGCGTGACTCCGAAAACCGAACAGGTCAAAGTGCGAATTCCGGCAGGCGTTGATACCGGCTCGCGCGTTCGGATTCCGAGAAAAGGTCAGGGCGGGCGTTTAGGCGCGGAACCCGGCGATTTATTTATTATTACCAATGTCGGCAAGCACAGATATTTTACGCGCAAGGGCGATAACATTTATGTGACCATTCCGATTACCGTTTCTGAAGCCGCGCTCGGCGCAAAAATCGAAGTGCCGACCGTTGAAGGAAAAGCGCAGTTGAAAATTCCCGCCGGAACGCAGAGCGGACAAAAATTCCGCCTGCGTGAACGCGGCGTGCCGAGTTTGAGAAATCCCGCCATGCGCGGCGACCAGTTTATCGAAGCGCAGATTACATTGCCGCGAATTATTTCAGAAGAAACAAAGGAAATTCTGCGTGAATTTGAAAAGGCGAATCCCGAAAGCCCGCGCAAGGCGATGGGACTTGAATAAACAGTTATCAATTATCGGTCAACAATTAACAAGTTGATAATTGATAATTGATAACTGATAACTG
>JBPCRW010000128.1:0-14608 GCA_050996405.1 Pyrinomonadaceae bacterium
ATATAGCCGACTGTTCCGGCGTAAATTCCGCGCCGCGCCGGTTCGAGTTCTCTGATAATTTGCATCGCGCTGACCTTCGGCGCGCCGGAAACAGTTCCCGCCGGAAAGCAAGCGGCAAGCGCGTCAAAGCAATCAAAGCCGTCACGCAAAGTCGCTTTTAAACTCGTCACGAGATGCTGAACGTGCGAATACTTTTCGATTTTCATTAGTTCCGCCACTTCGACCGAACCGTATTCGGCGATGCGTCCCAAATCGTTGCGCCCCAAATCAACGAGCATCGTGTGTTCGGAAACTTCCTTCGCGTCAGAGCGCATTTCTTCGCCTAATTCCGCATCTTCCGCTTCGCTCGCGCCGCGTTTTCGCGTTCCGGCAATCGGGCGATATTCCAAATTTTTGCCGTTTGCGCGAACCAGCATTTCGGGCGACGCGCCGATTAAATTTTCCGCGCCGGTTTTGACAAAAAACATATACGGCGACGGGTTCAAAGTTCGCAAAGCGCGGTAAATATCGAGCGCGTCCGCCGAAGTTTCGCAACTGAATTTCTGCGACAGCACAACTTGATAAGCATCGCCCGCTAAAATCTTTTCCTGAATTTTTTTAACCGATTCGGTAAAACCTTTTTTCGACCAATTTGAAACAAAATTATTTTGTTCCAACGATTTTTTTGAACACGGAAATGGAACATTCTGACTCAACAAATTTTCGATTTTCTCGATTTCGGCAATCGCGTTTTCGTAAAGCTCGCGCAAGTTTTGCTCGTCCCCGTTCGCTTCATTCGTAAAAACGACCGAAATGATTTCGATGCGCTGTTTTAAACGGTCAAACGCCAGCACGGTTTGAAAAAACATCCACGCCGCATCGTCGCGCGTCGAAGGTTTTCCATCGTCCAGAATCGGTTCAAACCAGCGCGCCGCGTCGTAAGTTAAAAAGCCGATCGCGCCGCCGCACAAAGGCGGAAGATTCGCCCGCCGCGCCAATTTGTTTTCTCCGAAATAACCGCGCAGAAAATTGAACAATGTTTCGCGTAAAGTTTCGGTCGCGCCGTCTTTTTCAATCTCGATTTCAGAGTTTCGCGCCCGAACCGTCATCATCGGATTCGCCGCCAGAAACGAATAACGCGCGAGTCGCTCGCCGCCTTCGATTGACTCAAACAAAAACGCTTTTTTCGCCGCGCCGCAAACGCGCAGAAACGCTCCCGTCGGCGTGTGTAAATCCGCCAGCACGCTGCCAATGACAGGCACGACGTTGCCTTTTTCGGTTTCAACTAAAAAATCTTCAAACGATTTCGGACTGATTTCAAACATTAATTTCCTCAAAAGAGAATGGTAAATGCTAAACGTTAATTGGTAAAGCCGCTTGAAATTAACGTTTAATTCGGAAACCGGAATTTCATTTAACTCGCGCCGCGAAAAAGTTTGCCAAACCTCTCGTTATCCTTTACTATTTCCTAAAATTTTACGGAGGCTCAAGAAATGTTCTTACAAAAATTATTCGCGTCAATCGTCGTCTGCTCGCTGCTCGTCGTGCAGGTTTTCGCGCAGCAAAAATCAATTTCTCAAACTAAATCGGATGAGATTTCGCCCGCTTTGAAAAAAGAAGCGGTTGCGCTGCTGCGCGAGACGATTAAAGACATTTCCAATTTGAAATTAGCGGAAAATCGGCAGTATTTTTCAATCTCGGCGGCAGATTTGCTGTGGGATTACGACGAAAAAGAATCTCGCGCGATGTTTCAAACCGAGATGAACGACCTTCGCCAATCGCTCGCGCAAACAGCCGCCGCAATCGCCGAAAGCGAATCAAAATCCGGTGAAAGATTTCCCGTTTATCCGAACAGCGGCGCATATTCAAGCTATATTGACTTAGACCCGAAATTAACATTGCAGATGAAAAAGGTTTTAACGATGCGCGGTTATCTGATTTATGTTATGGCGGAAAATAATCCGCAAATGGCGGATGATTTTTTGCGGGAAACGGCGCAAATTAACGCCGGTTCAAAATACAAATCTATTTTCGGCGATTGGGATAATATTCTGGAAAGACAAATTGCGACGCAATTCGTAAAAAAAGACGCAGATAAAGCGGCAGACATCGCTCGGCGTTTATTGGCAAAAGGTTTTTCAACGCAAATCATTGACATTCTCGACGAAATTTATAAGCAAAGCGCGAACAAGGGAAATCAATTAGCGGAAGAAATTCTGCAAAAGTTAAAAGCCTCAAATCCGCCGAAAAATAATAGTGAATCGTATGACAGAATTGGTTTTGCCACGCAATTTTTTAAAAAAGCTGTTGCCAGTCTTGAACAAACAAAACCAAAACCCGACAAAAAACCTCTGCTCGGCGAAAATTCGGTGCGTGAATTAGCCGATTACGTCGGGCAAATTTCGATGAACGAATCACTTCTCGGATACGCCGCTAAAGATTCGGAAACTGCCGCCGCGATTGAAAAATACGCGCCCGAAAGAGCCGCGCAGATGCGCGAAAAGCAGAGGCGGATTCGGGAAAAATCCGGTAACGCCGTTGTTGTCAATTCAAACGTGGCTGTTGCTGCCAACTCGAATATGATGACTGCCAACGCGAATATCGCCGCGCAAACGCCCGCGCAAGTAAAAAGTTACCAGGATCAGATGCGGGAATATGCCGAAAAACAGAAACAAATTAAAGCCGAAAGAGAGACGGTTTCGGAAAAATTAAAACAGAAAAATTTGTCAGCCGAAGATAAAACTTTTGTTCTCGCGCAAATCCGAAAATTCGCCTCCGAACCGAAAGAGCGCGACGATAAAATAAAAGTTTTCGCTTATTGGGCGACGGAAAGCGCGGAAGACGAAGACTCGGAAATGGCGGAAACGCTGATGCGCGAAGCCGAATCTTTAGCCACTCCGCAGACGAAAAA
Organism: Pyrinomonadaceae bacterium; assembly: GCA_050996405.1. Classification (GTDB taxonomy): domain Bacteria; phylum Acidobacteriota; class Blastocatellia; order Pyrinomonadales; family Pyrinomonadaceae; genus JBPCRW01. Next base: position 2,891 of record JBPCRW010000128.1, read on the forward strand.
TTACCGCGATTATATGTCGAATTGGTGGCTGGCAAACGGCTATTCCGCGATTGCGCCGGAAAAATCTTTTACGATTTTAGAGAGGACAATTCCGCCGTTAAACGATGTCATTTCCGGCTTCGCAAAAATCGCCGAATTTATGGACGACGGCGGAAATATTATTTTTGACGGCGAAGTTTCAATGGTTGGAACTGGAACGCCGATTGGCGGCGGCGCGCAATTTTTCGGCGCGTTGCAGGGAAGCCAGCGCGTGGCGCGAAATCTCGCCAAAGCCGATTTTGCGCGAACGAAAAATTTAACCGACAAATTTGAACGACCCGAATTTCGCGCGTTGTCGCGGTTGCTGGTTTTAAGAAGTTTGCTCAAACCGCAGGAAGAAGCGAGCGCGGAAACTGCTCGTGAGGTGTCGGGGTCGCATTAAATTATCCTGAAATTGTTCCCGTCAGCCAATGCCCGCCGTCCACGATGAGCGTTACGCCGTTGATATAATTTGCCGCGTCCGAGCAGAGAAAAACCGCCGCGTTTTCGATGTCTTTGATGCGCCCGAAACGCCCCAGAGGAATTCGCTTTTTTAATTTTTCTTTAACAATTTCGGGAACAAGGCGGCTCATTCCTTCGGTGTCTTCAATCGGACCCGGCGCGATTCCGTTCGCGCGGATTCCGTATTTTCCCCATTCGACCGAAAGATTTCTGGTGATTGCGTCAACCGCCGCTTTTGCCGCCGAAACATGGATTTGCATCGGTGTCGCCAGATAATGCAAGGTCGCGCTGATGTTCAAAATCTGCCCGCGATTTTTTTTCAGTTCCGCAAATGCCGCGCGGCAGACATTAAACGTTCCCTTCGCGTCAATGTCCAAAACCGTCCCGAAACCGTTTGGCGAAAGTTCTTGCGCCGCGCACAAAAAATTTCCCGCCGCGCCGTTGACGACAATATCAATTTTGCCGAATTTTTCGACCGTGTTGGCGATTGCTTTTTCAACTTCCTCAAAATTGCGGACATCCGACGCGACCGCAAAACACTCGCCGCTCGTTTCGATAATTTCGCACATCTTTTCAAGGTTCTCGATTTTGCGCGAAGTAATGGCGACTTTCGCGCCCGCTTCGGCAAACGCCCGCGCCACGCCGCCCGTGATTCCCGTGCCGCCGCCTGTTACAAATGCGACTTTGCCCTGTAAAATGTTTTCAGCGAAAAATTTATCCATAATGAACGGAAATTTTATCACAGAGACGCAAAGACACGGAGTTTTGAAAAACTCAAATCCGAAAGCCGTAACCAATCAGGGATTTTTATTTTGGCTTTACTTTTCTCTGTGTCTCTGCGCCGCTGCGATAAATCTTTCTTGCAGTTCCAAACCGACCGATATGCGCTCGCTCGCGCCAAACGACGCGCTTGTTTATCTGGAAACCAAAGATTTAGGCGCGATGCTTCAAACATTGACCGAAAATAAAGCGTGGGAAAGTTTAGCAAAAGAAAAAACGGATTTTTCGCAACTGAAAAATATTCAGGTTGCGGTCGTCGTCACAGGTTTTGAAGCGTCGGAAAAACCGATTACAAATGAATCTTCCGTTTTGAATTTCAAACCGCATTTTGCCGCGATTGCCGACACGCGCCAGTGGAAATCAACCGCCGTTTCGATAGCCGAAACCGAAATTGGAAAGTTTGTCAGAAAAAATTACGGTGACGACGCGCGACTCGAAAAATTGGAAAAAGACGACGCGAAATTTTTCGTGTGGACAAGCGCGGACGGGGCGCGAAAATTTTTCGCCGCCGTTTCGGGCAGCGTAATTTACGCCGGAAACGACGAAAGTCTTTTGGATAAATGTTTGGCGGTAAGGCGCGGCGCGGCGGAAAGTCTTGCGAAAAACGAAAATCTAGCGCGGGCGCGTGAAACCGCTGATGCGGAAAACAAAATCGCTTTCGGCTACGTTTCGCCCGAAGGCATCGCGCAGATTGCGAATCTCGTCGGCATTTCGACGGCAATCGAAGCGAGCGAGGAAGATTTGCCGAGAAGTTTTATTGCTAAAATTTTGCCGGAAATCGTGCGGAAAACGGCGCGGGAAATCGTCTGGACGGCGCAGAAAAACGAGCAGGGAATCGAAGATAAAATTTTTGTCAAAACCGATGCGGAAACCGCTTCCGTTTTCAAGGAAACGCTGCAATCGAAAACGGAAAATCAAACTTCGGCAGCCGATTATCTGCCGGTTCAGTTTGATTCAATCACGCGCTACAATCTGCAAAATCCGCAACTTGCGTGGCGCAGTGTTTTACTTGTCGCCGCGAAACAGACGGATGCGGGAAGCGCGAAAATTTTGACAGGTGTTTCCGGCGCGTTTTTTGAGCCTTACGGAATTGCCGACGGCGAAACGTTTTTAAGCGCGATTGATTCGCCGGTTTTTACGGCTCGGTTTGACGAAGACGGGGAAAAATCGGTTGTTATCGCGCAAATCAAAGACACGGAAAAATTAAAGAAATCCATCACGAAGGAAATAAATTTTAAGCCCGCGCCCGAAAAAGTCGGAGACGCGAGCGTTTGGAAATCCGCTGACGGAGATTCGGCGGCGGCGTTCGTCGAAAATAATCTGGTAATTTTGGGCGAACGGCAAAGCCTTCTCGATTGCCTTCAGGCAAAAATGAGCAATCAGAATTTTGCGAAAACCTTGCAGTTCCAGTCTTCCAGACAACGTTCCGCCGCCAGCGTCAGCGTCAAGAAAGATGAGGAAACGGCACAGGAAATTGTCGAAATTTTGGGAAACGCAAAAGAGGAAAATAAACAATACGCGGGTTTTTACACGACCGAAACGCGCTTTGCAAATGGCGGAATCGAACGCCGGACAATTTCTGATTTTGGTTTGATTGGAATGATTGTCGAAAAATTTGACGATTCGGGAAGATGAGAAAATAGGACGCGGACAAACGTGGATAAGGCGGATTTTCACGGATAAATTTCTAGAAAAATCCGCGTTTATCCGTTTGAACCCGTGAAAATCCATGTCCTATTTTCTTCGCGCCTTTCGTTTCAAATTTTGCGCGTTTTGCTCAATCCAGTTTTCGGCTTCCTCGAAATATGCGAAAATTTTTTCGTCGCGGCGAAAGGCGGGCGTGTGATTGTAGCGTCTGCCGTTGCGGTGAATCGTCGGATGTTTAATGTGCAGCATTTCGTGATAGACGACGTATTCGACGACAAAACGCGGAATATTTTTATCGTCCAGCGAACGGCTGACGGCGATTGTTTCGTGCGTCGAATCGTGATGACCGAGAATGCGAAAAGTTTTTTTTGCCGACCACGTTAAAACGGGTTTCGGCAGCGAATTTTCAAAATAAAACTGATTCAGAAAAACAAAGATATTGTCCAAATCATAAACTTCGCCTTTGGCGGCGGTAACGATTTTTCGCCCGCGCGCGCGCCGCGCCGCAATGCTTTTTTCGTGAACGCGCGGTTGTTTCAGAAAGCCGTGATAAATTTCTAAATCGCTTTTCAGCATCCGGCGACGAAAAAGTTTGCGGATTAAAATTTGCGCCAACGCTTTGTGAAATTCCAGCGGAGCGTCAATTAAAACATCGGAAATTCTGACAATCAGGTTGCCATCGCGCAGGCGAATGCGGCTGTTCGCGCCGACATACGGGTAAAATTCGACCTTTGCTTTTGGCGGCTCAAATGCCGCGCTAAACGAAAAAAAAGCCATTTGATAGATTTCCGCGAGTTGTTCGGTTTCGATAGGCATTTATTTGATTTTAAAATTGTTTATCATTTTTTAACTAAAAATTCTTGACATCCGGTTTCATAAAATAGTTTAATTTGAGAGGGGCTAATCCGCGCATTGGATTTGTATTCAAAAATCCTCAACAATCAAGGGCAAATAATAAAAACGGAAATACAACGCTTAACGAATATCATACTTCAAACTTGCACGCTTAAAAAATGTCAGTTCGCGCCTTAAATTACAGCTTTGAGAAAAAATTGCCGCTTCCCGATATTCGCGGGCAGGCGATTCTTTCCGCGATTATCGGCGAGCATCTTTTGACGGGCGAGCCGGTCGGCTCGAAAATTCTGGCGGAAAGATTTTCGCACACGCTCGGCATTAGTTCGGCGACGATTCGCAGCGTGATGGGCGAGCTTGAAGAAGCCGGATTTCTCGAACAGCCGCACACTTCCGCCGGACGAATTCCGACCGACAAGGGCTATCGTTTTTATGTTGACAACCTGCTCGGAATTTTGAGTTTGTCGAGCGAGGATTTGCGCCTGATTGAAAACGAATTCGGCGTGAGCGACATCGAACTGACGGAAAAATCAGACCGTTTGATGCCGCGCATTTCACAGCTTCTGTCCGCGCTTTCAAACAATGTCGGGATTGTCATTTCGCCGTCGCTGGCGCAGGACGCTTTGCAGCACATCAAATTTGTCAATCTCGCCGATAAACGAATTCTGGTCGTGATGGTGAGCGCGCCGCACATCGTTCATCACAAAATTATTCGTTCGGAAGAAAATTTTTCGCAAGGCGAACTCGACCGCACGGCGCAGTATTTAAACATCGAATTCGGCGGAAAATCGCTGGCGGCAATCCGCGCGGAAATTCTGCGGCTGATGCACGAGGAAAAATCTCTGTTCGATAAAATGCTGCAAACGGCGATGATTCTCTGCTCGCAAAGCATCGAAAGCGAATCGGCAAACACCGGCGAAATTTACGTCGGCGGCGCGTCAAACATTCTCACGAAACCTGATTTTACAAGTTTTGAAAAACTGCGCGAACTGCTTCAGACCATCGAGGAAAAATCGAAACTCGTGCAGATTTTAAACGAATGTCTGGCGCGCGATATTGCGCCGAACGGAAATGTGCAGGTCTTAATCGGAAGCGAAAATTCAACGTCATCGCTTCAAAACTGCACTTTGATAACCGCTCCCTACCATCACGGAAATGGCGCGGCAATCGGCACTCTGAGCGTTTTAGGTCCGACCAGAATCGAATACGCGCGGACGATTGCCATTGTCGGCTACATCGCCAAAATGCTCGAAAAAATGATGTCAAGCGAACGTTCAAACGTCTGAAAATAAAATCTAATTTTGGATAAAAACTCGAAATGAACCCCGAAAAAGAATCGACGGAAAATCGGATTGAAGAACTTGCGTTTGAAAGTTCGCCTTCAATTGACGCTTTTCTCAAAGAACTGGAAGCAAAGGAAAAAGACCTCGACATTTCTTCCGAAATGGTCGTGGAAATCGAAGAAAGCGACATCAGCGAAGCGGAGACTCTGGATTTGCTCCGGTTTTTAGACGGCTGCGAAGAAAAAGCGAGCGCGAATAGGGCAGTTTCCGGCGTTCCCGTCACGGATTACCAGCCGTTTAACGAAAAAGTTTTAAAAGCCGAAAACGAAATTTCCGAATTGCGCCGGAAACTCTCGAAACTCGAAACCGAGCGGACGGAGATGAGCGAGTCGGCGCGTCGGCAAAAAAATGATTTCGAGAGTTATCGCAAACGCACCGAACGCGAGCGAAGCGAAATGTTTCGCACGGTTTTAAGCAATGTCGCAAACCAGCTTTTGCCAGTTATCGACAATCTCGGACGGGCGTTGGATTCAAGTATTTCGGATGAAAAATCAAATGAATTTCAACAGTTTCGAGACGGCATCGGACTGGTCAATCAGCAGTTGACGGATGTTTTAGCTGAAATGGGAATTCAGCCGATAATTTCGGTCGGCGAGCCGTTTGACCCTAATTTTCACGAAGCGGTCGCCGCCGAACAAACCAACAAATTTCCGCCGCACACGGTGATTGCCGAACTGCTGCGCGGCTTTCGGCTCGGCGATAAAATTATTCGTCATTCGCTGGTCAAAGTTTCCACAACGGCAAATTCCGAAGCGGCTCTAAACGATTCGGACGCGAAATAATCACTAATTTTCACATTCAAATTTTAACTTCAAAGGATTTCAGTTTATGGGAAAAGTCATCGGGATAGATTTAGGAACGACCAACTGCTGCGTGTCTGTGATGGAAGGCGGCACGGTGCAGATTGTGCCGAATAAAGAAGGCGGCAGAACCACGCCGTCGGTCGTCGGTTTTACGGAAAAAGGCGAGCGGCTCGTCGGGCAAATCGCCAAACGGCAAGCCGTGACGAATCCGACCAACACTTTGTATGCCGTCAAACGGCTCATCGGTCGAAAATTCAACTCGGCGGAATCGGAAAAAATGCGCGAGAACGTGCCGTTTGAAATCATGGAAGCCCCGAACGGCGACGCGAATATCAAAGTCCTAGACCGCAGTTACAGCCCGCCGGAAATCTCGGCAATCGTTTTGCAGCGTTTGAAATTAGCGGCTGAAGAATTTCTGGGCGACCGCATTTCCGAAGCGATTATCACCGTTCCGGCGTATTTTGACGACGCGCAAAGACAGGCGACGCGCGATGCCGGAAAAATCGCGGGTTTGGAAGTCGAACGCATTATCAACGAGCCGACAGCCGCCGCTTTAGCTTACGGTTTCGGCAAAAACAAATGCGAAAAAATCGTCGTCTATGACCTCGGCGGCGGCACGTTCGACATCACGATTCTGGAAATTAACGACGGCGTTTTTGAAGTTCTTTCAACATCGGGCAACACATTTTTGGGCGGCGAAGATTTTGACCAGCGCATAATTAACTGGCTGGTGGAAAATTTCAAACTCGAAAACGGCGTTGATTTAAAAGAAGACCGACTTGCATTACAGCGTTTAAAGGAAGCCGCCGAACGCGCTAAATGCGAATTGTCGAGCGTCATGGAAACCGCCGTCAACCTGCCGTTTATCGCGGCGGACGCTTCGGGACCGAAACACATCAACGCCGTTTTGACGCGCCAGAAATTTGAAGAACTCGTCAAAGATTTGGTCGAGCTTTCAGTCGAGCCGTGTCAAAAGGCTCTGTGGGATGCCAAACTCCAGCCCGAAGATATTGACAAAGTTATCCTCGTCGGCGGGCAAACCCGTTCGCCGATTATCTGGCGCACCGTCACCGAACTTTTCGGGAAAGAGCCTTCGGCAGAAATTAACCCCGACGAAGTTGTCGCAATGGGCGCGGCGATTCAGGGCGGCGTGCTGGCGGGCGATGTCAAAGATATTGTGCTGCTCGATGTTTTGCCATTGAGTTTAGGATTAGAGACGCGCGGCGGATTGTTCGTCAAACTCATTTCCCGAAATTCGACGATTCCGCTTAACAATTCGATGACTTTTACAACTGTAATTGACAATCAGCAAACGGTTGAAATTCATATTCTGCAAGGCGAGCGCGAAATTTGTTCGGCGAATCGCAGCTTGGGAAAATTTGAACTCGTCGGCATTCCGCCCGCGCCGCGCGGCGTTCCGCAGATTGACGTAGCGTTTGAGGTTGACGCGAACGGCATCGTCAATGTTTCGGCAAAAGACAAAATGACCGGACTCGAACAGGCGATGCAGATTACGCCTTCGTCCGGTTTAGCACCTGATGAAATCGACCGTCTGATTATGGAAGCCGAAACTTCGACCGAAACCGACAAAACCGCCAGGGAAATTATTTTACAGCGCAATAAACTCGACTCCTTGATAAAAAACACGCGGCGCGCGATGCAGGAATTCGGCAAATCTCTGCCCTTGCCGCAGCAGCAGGAAATTAACGGAATGCTGAACAAAGCCGAAGAAGCGGCGGATGCCGACAGCCTCGAATTTATACAGCCCGCCATCGGTCAAGCCGAAGAAGCCGCCAATCTGCTGACCAACGCGCTGATGACGGTCGAAGTTTAGACGGAAAAATAGGACGCGGGTGAACGCCGATTTTACGGATTATCGCAGATTGTTAAAAATCCGCGTCAATCATCAGAATCAGTGTTCATCCGCGTCCTATTCTCGCTTTTGATTGAATTCAAAAACACGCTTTACGAGGCGCGCCTTGAAGAAAACGCGCGATTGTCGCAAAATTAAAGAAGCGTCAGTTCAAATGATTGGGCTGGCGTTCTTATTTTGAGAAGTCAAAAGCCAGTATCTAGAAGAAATCTGCATTATACTGACTTCTGTCTTCTAAATACTGATTTATGAGCAAACGCGATTATTACGAAATTTTAAGTGTTAGCCGCACGGCGACCGAAACCGAAATTAAAGCGGCTTACCGCAAACTTGCCGTCCAGCATCATCCTGACAAAAACCCGGACGACCACACGGCGGAAGAAAAATTTAAAGAAGCGGCGGAAGCCTATTCCGTTTTGTCGGACGCGCAGAAACGCGCCGCATACGACCGTTTCGGTCATCAAGGCGTTGGCGCGGGCGCGGGTTTCGGCGGCGCGGCGGGCTTTTCAAATATCGAAGACATTTTCGACCTGTTCGGTTTCGGCGATATGTTCGGCGGGCAGGGAAACGCTCGGCGCACGACCGCGCAACGCGGCTCGGATTTACGCTACGATTTGGAAATCACTTTAGAAGAAGCCGCAGCCGGAAAAGAAGTCGAACTGAAAATTCCGCGTCTCGAAAAATGCGACGAATGCGCGGGCAAAGGCACGGAAAAAGGCACGCAGCCGGAGACCTGCGTCACCTGTCAGGGAAGCGGGCAAGTTCGCTACCAGCAAGGTTTTTTCTCGGTGATGCGAACTTGCGCCAACTGCGGCGGCAAAGGTCAGACAATCAAAAACCCGCGTAAAAAATGCAGAGGCGCGGGGCGCATCGAGAAAGAAAAAAATCTGGAAATTAAGATTCCGGCGGGAGTCGAAACCGGCTCGCGTCTGCGCGTCAACGGCGAAGGCGAAGCCGGAACAAACAACGGTCAATCCGGCGATTTATTCGTCGTCATTCACGTTAAAGAACACGAATTGTTTGAACGCCAGGGCGCGAATCTTTATCTGGCGACTCCGGTCACTTTCGCGCAAGCCGCGCTCGGCGCGGAGATTGATGTCAAAACACTCGACGGCACGGAAAAGTTAAAAGTCTCCGCCGGAACGCAGACGGGAACTGTCTTTCGCATAAAAAATCAAGGAATGCCCGTTTTAGGCGGGCGCGGCAAAGGCGATTTATTCGTCGCCGTGACGGTCATCACGCCGAAAACTCTGACCAAAGAACAGCGCAAATTACTGGAACAACTCGCCGAAGTCGAAGACACCGAATTTCAAGACGAATCGTTTATGGACAAGGTGAGAAATATTTTCGGCTAACGGCTGGATGACGTGGGGCGAAACCGCCGCTACGCAAGCCAAGAGTAACGGACAACGCGATAACAAAGTCGCTGTTTCGCCCTCACGTCCATTGAATTGTTAGATTTCGCCGTTATCAAGAGGCGACTGTTTGCCGCCGTTAGTAGTTGTATTTTGACTCTATAGAGAATTCACTTCTTACTTTTCAGATATTTCAAAGGGCTTTCAACCGTATAAAAACCTGATTCTTTGGCAAATTGATTGAGCAGTTTAGCGTGTCCTACGCCATAAACCACCAAAATTCTGTCGTTCGGGGAATCGGTTAGTCTAATGATGTTGGTGAAAATAGTCATATTTCTGCGATACCACCACGAAACATAATTTGCTCCCGTATATTCTTTATCGCGTCCGATTCGCAGCAAGTCAAAATATCTTTGATTGTCTCTTTCTGTTTGAGCCGGTTGATTGACAAAGATAAGTTGGTCTGTAATAGACAGGGGTAGCAGTTTCGCATACTCCGCATCTATTTCTTGCTTTAGCTTTCGATTATGTTCTTTGAGAAAACCGTCAAACTCCGCATCCTGAGAAGCGTATTTTATATAATTGATAGCGGGGTCGTCCCAGAAATCGCTCCAGTCAACACAATAGACTTTTTTATGACCGGCTTCTTTAGCCAAGCGAAAACCTATCTGGTTGGTTTCGTTTTTTGAGAGTTGATACTGCCCTGACAAGTATTGATTGTAAATTTCCTGAGTTTTGGCATCTGCTTCGGGATGGTCGCATTCAAGCACAATCTTAGTCGGTTTGAACCTTTTCAGCTTTTCGATAAGTTCAGCAATCTGCTTTTGTCGTTCGGGAGCAGTAATATCGGCAACTTTGGGATTCACGACATTATTACCGGGCGTTCCCATATGATAAGTTCCCAAAATAACAAGCGTCGGTTTCGTCTTGGCATCTTGGTCAACAATGCCGATTTGAGCATTCACGGCAAACGTCGAAAGAAAAAGAAAACAAAAAACGGACAGAAAATTTTTTTCAATCAATTTCACAAAACATTCCTCCAAATTAAAGTCTTCATTGATGAAAACACCGCGAAAGCTATTTTTGTGACAAAACGCATTTCAAATTATTCCTGTTCGGATTCATCGAGAGAAATCTAACTTTGATTTATACCGAACTATAATGACTTTATGCCGAAATTTTTATAATCTTTATTATTCTTAAAAGTCAAAAAAAAGTTTAATTTGTTTCCGGCTAAATAAAAATTCGCGTGAAATTTTTCAGACGAATTTTTGCTATTGATTCTGTAATTTTGTTTTCACAATCTCGCTCACAACTTTACCGTCAATTGTTTTTCCGGCGAGTTTGGCTTGCGTGGCTTTCATCACCGCGCCCATATCTTTCATTGAAGTTGCGCCGGTGTCGCCGATGGCTTCGGCAACCGCCGTTTCGATTTCTTCTGCGCTCGCGGCTTGCGGAAGATAATCCGCGATGACGGCGAGTTCCGTTTTTTCTTTTGCGGCAAGGTCGGCGCGTCCGGCGTTGGTGTATTGTTCGATGGAATCTTTGCGTTGCTTGACTAGCGATTGCAAAGTTTTTGACGTTTCTTCGTCGGTCAGTTGATAGTCTGCGCTGCGTTTATTTTCTTCGTTCATCAGAGCGGCTTTGACCATTCGCAAAACTCTGGTGCGATTTGCGTCCTTCGCCTTCATCGCGGCGGTTAAATCATTTGTAATTTTACCTTTCAAACTCATATTTTCATTTGTCGTTGAACATTTATCATTTAACAATTAACATCTAGCAAACTCAAAAATGATAAATGATAAATGGCAAATGGTAAATGTTAAGTGGCGATTCGGAATTATCGCGGGACTCGTTTTGATGGTTTGCGGGATGTATCCGCAACTAAAAATGTGGCAAATGCGCCGCGCGAATTGGCAGGGCGCGTATGCTTATAACGACATTGACGAAGTGGCGTATGCGGCGTATTTACGCGCTTTGATTGACGGCAGACCGCGCAAAAACGACCCTTATACGGGACGCGACGACTCGCCTGAAACTCCGCAAGCCGAATCGCTTTTTTCGATTCAATTCGCCGCGCCTTACGCGATTGCGATTCCGGCGCGGGTTTTCGGAGTTTCGGCTTCGACGGCAATGTGGCTGACGAGCGGAATTATTGCATTTTTGGTTGGATTGGCTTTGTTTTGGGTTATCGAAAAAATAACGGGCGATTCGCTGTTTGCGTTAGCCGGAACTTTGATTATCATCTGCGGCGGCGCGCTCGCGGCGGGCGAAGGCGCAATCAGCGAAATTCTCGGCACGGGCGTTTCGTATCCTTATTTTCCCGGATTCAGGCGTTATATTCCGGCAGTCGCGCTGCCCGTATTTTTCGCTTTGTGCGGCTGCGTCTGGCTTTTGATAACAAATCAGGATTTGAAAAAACGAATTTTATTCTGCGTTTTGTCCGCGCTGTGTTTTTCGTTTCTGGTGTTTTCGTATTTTTATATTTGGACGGCGGCGTTGGCGTGGCTGGCTTGTCTGATTTTGGCGTGGCTGATTATTCGTCCCGAAGCCTGGCAAAGGGATTTTAAAGCGTTTGCCGCGCT
>JBPCRW010000207.1:0-8812 GCA_050996405.1 Pyrinomonadaceae bacterium
CGTTAAATTTCAGCGCATCTGAAAATTCTTCGGGAATCCGCGTCCAGAGATAAAATGCCGAGCCGGAATTATAGATTTTGAATCCTAAATCGGTTAACTCTTCGCTGACAAAGCGGCGTTTCGCGTCAAATTTATCGCGCAGTTTCGCGTAATAATTTTCGTCCGCCATTAAAACTTTTGCGAGAGCCGCTTGCAGAGGCGTGGCGGGGCAGACGTAAATCACGTTTGCCGCGTTGTTAATCGGTTGAATAAGTTCGCCTTTGCCGTAAGCGTAGCCCAAACGCCAGCCGGAGATATTCCAGGATTTGGAAAATGAGTTAACGGTAATCGTCCGCTTCCACATCTCCGGCAAAGACGCAATCGGGATGTGCGGATTTTCGCCCGTCACGAAATGTTCATAAACTTCGTCGGAGATGACGAGCAAATCTAATTCTTTCGCAACTTCGGCGACGGCTTCGAGTTCGATTTCGGTCATTACTTTGCCCGACGGATTAGCGGGCGTGCAGACGATAATCGCTTTTAAGGGAAATTCCGCGCGGTCTTTTAATTCTTTGCATTTCGCCAGCAGCGCGTCTTTTTCAAACGTCAATTTTTCGTCTAATTCAAACGTCTCTGTTTTGCCGCCGAATTCTTCCAAAATTCTGCGGTGATACGGATAATACGGCTCGAACACGAGCGCGGATTTGCCGCGCAGATAACTTTGCGCTATACCGATGAGCGCGCCGGTTCCGCCGTTGGTAATCATAATTTCAAACGGTCTGGCTTCTACGTCAACTTCGATGCCGTTATACTTTTTTATCTTTTCGGCGACCGTTTTTCTTAAGTTAACATCGCCTTCCGACGCGCCGTAATGATTCCGGCTGGCGGCGATAATTTCGGCGGCTTCTCTAGCTAATTGCGGGTCAATCGGCAGTTCCGACTGACCTTGCACGAGATTGCCGCTCGCAGGCACAAGGCGCGTAATCGCGCGAATATCGGGTTTGATTTTTTTCGTTTTTGTTTCGGTCATAACGATTATAAAAATAACAGTTTTTCGGCGAGATTTCTAAACGGGAAAAGAAATTTACAGGGATTAAAGAGATGAACAGGGATTAAAATAAAATTCTATTTCTTCTTATCCCTGCCTATCCTCTTCATCCCTGTAAATTTCTCCGTTATTAATCTATGCAGAATTTCTCTGATAAAATCGTTTTGATGAAAGTCCAAATGCAAAATTCGCCGCCGACCGTTAAGACAGATTTAATCGGCGGGCATTTCCGCTCGTTTCGCAAAAATCCGACCGGCTTTTTAGAAAATCTGTCCAAACTCGGCGACGTGACGACTTTTCGGATGGGCAAAATTCCCGCGTTTTTAATCAATCATCCAGATTTAATCCGCGATTTGCTGGTCACGAATCACCAGAAATTTATCAAAGGTCGCACGCTGCAAAAGGCGAAAAGTCTGTTGGGCGAAGGTCTTTTGACGAGCGAAAAAGAATTTCATCTGCGCCAGCGGCGAATGATTCAGCCCGCGTTTCACCGCGCGAGAATCAACGAATACGCCAAAGCGATGATTGAATTCGGCGAGAAAATGTCGAATGAATGGCAGGGCGGCGACACGCGCGATATTGATAAAGAAATGATGCGGCTGACGCTGTGGATTGTCGGGAAAACTTTGTTCGGCGCAAACGTCGAGCGCGAAACGAACGACGTTGGCAAAGCGATGACGACGATTATTTCGATGTTCAATTTTATGCTTTTTCCATTTCCCGAAGTTCTGGAAAAGCTGCCTCTGCCGCCGATTAAAAAATTGAGAAATGCCAGAAAAACGCTCGACGAAATAATCTACAAAATTATCGAGACGCGCCGAAAATCGGGCGAAGATACGGGCGATTTGCTTTCGATGCTTCTTCTGGCGCAGGACGAGGAAACCGGCGGCGCGATGACCGACAAACAGGTGCGCGATGAATGTTTGACGCTTTTTCTAGCCGGACACGAAACGACAGCGAACGCGCTTGTCTGGACGTTTTATCTGCTCTCGCAAAATCCCGAATCCGAGAAAAAATTTCACGCCGAACTCGATGCGGTTTTGAATGGAAAACCTTTAACGCCCGAAGATTATCCGCGTTTAAAATACACCGAACAAATCCTAGCCGAATCAATGCGCCTTTTTCCGCCCGCCTGGACGATTGGGAGATCGGCAATTGAAGAACACGAATTCGCGGGCTACAAAATTTCGCCGAAATCTTTAGTGCTGGCAAGCCAATTCGTAATGCACCGCGACCCGCGATTTTGGGAAAACGCGGAAAATTTTCAACCCGAACGCTGGGGAAAACTTTCCATCAAAGAAGCCGGAAACAAGTTTATTTATTTTCCGTTCAGCAAAGGCATCCGAAGCTGCGTCGGCGAACAATTCGCGTGGATGGAGGGCGTTTTATTATTGGCGATTTTAGGCAGAAAGTGGAAATTCGGTTTAATGCCCGAACAAAAAATCGCGCTTCAGCCGATGATTACGCTGCGTCCGAAATACGGGATGAAAATGCGAATTGAAAAACGATAATCCAATCGCTTACTCGCCGTCGTTTATCTGCAAGCGTCCGGTCAAGCTGGCGATGACGGTTGCCAGTTCTTCCGGCTCGACGGGCTTGGAAACGTGGTTTTGAAAACCTGCCGCCAAAGCGCGCATTCGGTCTTGCGCGCGCGTGAAAGCCGTCAGCGCGACTGCCGGAATGTTAATATCGAGCGCGCGAACTTTGCGAATCAGCGAATAGCCATCTTCGTCGGGCATTCCGATGTCGGAAACTAAAACGTCCGGTTTCTGATTTTCAACGGCTTGCAGTCCGCTTTCGGCAGAGTTTGCCGTGATGACGGTCGCGCCATAATTCGTCAGCGATTGAACCAGCAACTGGCGCGTATCTTCTTCGTCGTCAACCACTAAAATCAAAAGCCCGTCGAGACTTAAATTAGTTTCCGATTCCAAAAACGGTTGATTAACATTGATAATTATCTCTTCATCCGGCGGTGCTGCGGCAACCGGAAGTCCGACAATAAATGTCGAGCCTGCGCCCTCGCCTTCGCTATGGGCGCGCACCGTTCCGCCGTGCATTTCCGTCAGATGCCGGACAATCGCCAGTCCCAATCCCAAGCCGCCGAATTTTCTGATACTCGAAGCGTCCGCCTGGCTGAAACGGTCAAAAACGTGCGGCAGAAATTCCGGTTTGATACCGACTCCGGTATCTTTGACGCGAATTTCGACGCGCGAATCGGCACGCTCGATTTCAATCGCCACGCCGCCGCCGTTCGGTGTAAATTTAATGGCATTTGACAGTAGATTCCAAACTACCTGCTGGAGACGGTTCGGGTCGCCGGAAATGTGACTGATGCCGGAATCTTCCCGAACTTCGAGAACGATATTTTTCGCTTCAGCCGCCGGTCGAACGGTTTCCAGAGCCGCTTCGACGAAACTAATCGGTTTGATAGTCATTATTTCGAGCCGCAGTTTGCCGGAAATAATCCGTGACACATCGAGCAAATCTTCTATCAGGCGATTCTGCACGTTGGCGTTGCGAACGATTGTTTCGATGGCTTTCTGCAAGGTTTTTTCGTCGAGTTTTCCCTGCTGCATCAAACGCGACCAGCCTAAAATAGAATTTAGCGGCGCGCGCAGTTCGTGCGAAACGGTGGCGAGAAATTCGTCGCGCAGGCGGTTGGCGATTTCCGCGTCTTTGCGGGCGGCTTGCTCGCGTTCGAGCAGTTTTTCGCGTTCGGCTTCTGCCTGTTTGTGTTCGATACTCAAACTGATAATGTTCGCCGCCGCTTCGATTGCTTTGAAAGCGTCATCTCCGAGCGGCTGGCGGGCAAATACCGCCACGACTCCGACCATCCGCTCGCCGATAATCAAAGGATAACCCGCAAAAGCTACCATTCCTTCGCGCTTCGCCCATTCCTGATTGCCGACTTGAGGGTCGCCGATCACCGAATTGGTCAAATGCGGCTTGCGCTCTTCGGCGATGCGCCCGATTTTCAATTTGCCGACCGGAACGCGGCTGTGCGCCCCGTCCGTGTGCGTATACATTCCCGCGCTGGCTTCGAGTTCCAGCATGTTTTCTTTCTGGTTGAGCGTCCAGATGCGGACAAATGCCGCGTCGAGATTTTTGACGACCGCTTCGGCGCAGGATTGCAGAATCTCCGGCAGTGATTTGCTTTGAATTAAGGCGAGACTGACATCCGAGTTCAGCAGCGACAAACGTTCCCGCTCGACGAGTGTTTGTTCGGCTTTTTTGCGGGCGGTGATATTGATATGCGAAACGACCGTGCCGCTTTCCATCGGGTTGACTTGCATCAGAAACCAGTTTTCTTCGCTCGGAGAATGACACGGGTATTCAAATGAAAATTCCTTTTGCTCGCCGTTTAATATCGCCCGCAGGTTTCCGAGAACTTTTTGGGTGTCTTCTTCAAACGCTGCGGATTTTTCGCAAACGCTCAGATAATTCTGCCCGATTCCGGTCGCGGATATTTTTTCTTCGACGCAATTTGCCGCCGCGAAATTATTCCAGCCGCGATTAACTTCGATAATCGTTCCATCTTTATCTAAAACGGCGATATGCGCCGGAAGCGAATCGAGAATGGCGCGCGTAAATATTTCGCTCTGACGGGTTGTTTCTTCCGATTGTTCGCGCCGCGTTATCTCGGTTTTTAATTCTTCGTTGGTTTTTCCTAACGCCAGCGTTCTTTCTTCGACACGCTTTTCCAAATCGTGATTTGCTTCCTTCAGAGCGTTTTCGGCTCGGCTGCGTTTTCCGGTTTCGCGGAAGATAGCCAGATTTGCCAGACCGAGCGACAAAATTCCGGCAATGCCGCCCAGAACAAGTATTCGAGAAGTTTCGCTTATACTATTGTCTAAATCCGTTTCGCGTTTTACTAACAAATCCTTTTCAGAGTCTTTCATTTGAGCAATCAGACTGCGAATTTCGTCCATCACGGATTTGCCCTGCACGGACAACTGGGAAACCGTCGGATTTAAACCCTGCGTCCGGCGAGCGTCGATAAACTGTCGGATTAAACTGAGCCTTTGATTTGTCAAAACTCTAAGCCGTAAAACTTTTTGCGTTTGCTCCGCGTTGTCGGCAGTCAGGTTGTGCAGCTGGTTCAAATCTTCGTCAATTACCTGCGTGGTGTGATTATAAGGCTCTAAAAAAGATTCGTCGCCGGTAATGACAAAGCCGTGTCCGGAAGTTTCCGCGTCAACCATTAAGGTCAGAGTGCCATCCAGTTGCAGCAAAACTTCCTGCGTGTGTTTTTCCCATTTTATCGCTTCGGCAAGCGTCGTTATCCGGCGATAAGCGAAAAAACCGATAGTGACCAGCAGGATAAAAGCGACCAGAAAAGCTAATGGAATTTGTCTTTCAAGCGTTAATCTCATAAATCTTTTTAAGTCGTGAAATCGTTCAAATATATTTCAATAATTTTACGATTTTGGTTTCGGCGCGTCGAGCGGAATCCAGCTTAATGTTTTTTGCTTGACGCGCCGAACGCGCGGTCGTGAACAAAAATCATTTTTTCGATGAGAATCTTGCCGACGCGCGCCACGTCTTTCGGATAAAAACAATTCGGATGACAGTTTATCCTAACTTTATTGATTTTGTTTTGTCGAATTTTTATGCGACGGGCGGCACGCCGCGAAAACTTTTACGGTGAATCTCGCACGCGCCGTAGATTTTTAAGGCTTCAAAATGCGCTCGCGTGCCGTAGCCGACGTGCTTTGAAAATCCATAAACCGGATAAACTTTGTCGAGTTGGCGCATTAAATTGTCGCGGTAGGTTTTTGCGATGACAGAAGCGGCGGCAATCGAAGCGGAAATCGCGTCGCCGTGAATAATGGCTTTTTGCGGCAAAATTACTTCTTTTAGCTGAACCGCGTCAATCAACAGAAAATTGGCTGGCGGCTGGAGATTTTCGATTGCGCGACACATTGCTTTTTTCGTCGCTCGCAGGATATTTATTTCATCTATTTCATCGGCTTCGATTTGCGCGATTGAAAAGGCGACGGCGTTTCGGCGAAGTTCCTCATCGATTTTCAGACGCTTTCTTTCGGAAAGTTTTTTGGAATCGTTCAAGCCTTCGGGTAGAGGCTTCGATAAATCTAAAATCACGGCGGCGGCAACGACCGCGCCCGCCAGACAGCCGCGACCAACTTCGTCAACTCCGGCGACAAAGCGGAAACCTTCGGCGATTGCCTGCCGTTCAAAATTAATTCCGACAGCCATAAAAGAAAATTAGGACGCGGATGAACACGGATTCGATGGATTTTCGCAGATTTATTTTAAAAATCCGCACTCATCCGATTTATCCGCGTTTGTCCGCGTCCTATTAAATGTTTTATTTTTTCGCTGCGGTTTTCGCCGCGTCTTTGTTGCGTGTATCGCGTTCTTTGATGCGAGCCGCCTTGCCGCGCAGTTCACGCAGATAATAAAGTTTCGCGCGCCGGACTTTGCCGCGCCGCACCACGTCAATGTGGTCAATAATCGTCGCGTGAAGCGGGAAAATTCTTTCCACGCCGACACCGAAACTGACCTTGCGGACGGTCACGGTTTCGCGCGCGCCGCCGTGTTTGCGGGCGATAACCAAGCCTTCAAAAACCTGAAGTCGTTCCTTGTTTCCTTCTTTGATGCGGACGTGAATTTTCACCGTGTCGCCCGATTGAAACGCGGGAATATTTTCTTTTAATTGTGTTTTTTCAATACTATCCAAACGATTCATTTCTTTATTTAGTGAGAGGTGACGCGGCAAAAGTAAAATTTTTTTAATTACCTTTGACTATTCACATTCAACTATTCTCCTTTATTTAATAAGTCTTTTCTAAAATTTTTCGTCTTTTCCAAAGCCTTCGCCTTACGCCATTTTTCGATTTCGGCGTGATTGCCGCTCAATAAAACGTCTGGAACTTTCATTCCGCGAAACTCGCGCGGCTGCGTATAATGCGGGCAATCTAAAATTCCATTTGAAAAAGAATCGTTTTCAGCCGAAGTTTCGCTGCCCAGAGCGTTCGGCAAAAGCCGCGTAATCGCGTCAACCAAAACAACCGCCGCCGCTTCGCCGCCCGACAAAACATAATCGCCGATGGAAATTTCGTCCGTCACCAGCGCATCATTCACGCGCTCGTCAACGCCTTCGTAACGCCCGCAAATCAAAACGATGTGATTCGCTTCCGCTGCAAATTCTTTCGCAACTGATTGTTTGAAAACGCGACCTTGCGGAGTTAAAAGAACGACCCGCGTTTTCGGCGAATAATTTTCGCGTTCGCAAGTTCCGACGATTTTTTCAATCGCGCCGAAAATCGGCTCGCATTTCAAAATCATTCCATCGCCGCCGCCAAACGGTCGGTCGTCCGTTATCCGGTGTTTATCGGTTGTAAAAGAACGTAAATCGTAAATATTTATTTCGACAATTTGCGCTGACTTAGCGCGCCGGATAATTCCAAAATCGAAAACTTCGCGGAAAAATTCGGGGAAAATTGTTAGAACGTCTATTTTCATTTTAGATTTTAGATTTTAGATTTTGGATTGAAGAACGAATCCAAAATCTAAAATCTAAAATTCCAAGAGTCCTTCCGGCAAATCAACGCGAATCAATTTATTTTCAATGTCAACTTCGATGCAGATTTTCTCGGCGAACGGAATTAAATAATCTTTGTCTTTGCCTTCGACGACTAAAATTTCCGTGCCGCCGGTTCGCATAATTTCTTTGACGCGACCGATTTTCCCGCCGTCTATCGTTTCGACTTCGCAATTCTGCAATTCCCAATCAAAAAATTCGTCTTCTTCGAGTTCGACGGCTTCCGATTCGGGAATGCAGATTTCCGCGCCGCGCAAGGTTTCGGCTTTTTCAATCGAATCAAATCCGGCAAATTTGAAAATAATTCGGTCTTTCTGAAACCAGAATTTTTCAATTTTTAATTCGCGCCGTTCGCTGTCCGGCAAAAGCGCGACAACGTTTTCCAAACTTTCAAAACGTTCAGGAAAATCGGTCAAAATATCCGCCGCCAGTTCGCCGCGCAGCCCGCGCGTTTTGACGAGTTTGGCAATGGCGATTAAATCGTTCATTGAGTCCGGCGAGTTGACCGAGTTTGCCGAATTCAGCGAGTTAAAAAACTCGGTCAACTTTCAGTCAACTCGGCTAATTCGGTTAACTTTTATTCGACCACTTCCAAAACAAAACGTTTTCGCTGTTTCTGGCTCGCCGCGTAAAGCAGGCTGCGAATCGCTTTTATCGTTCTGCCTTCGCGCCCGATGATTCTGCCCATTTCGCCCGCGCCGACGCGCACGGAAATAATCGTCGTGTTTTCGCTGTTGCCAGGTTTTTCAGACACTTCGACCGCATCCGGCTGCCCGACGAGATTTTTCACAAGTTTTTCGACGGCTTCTTTCATTACGATTTTCACCACAGAGGCGCGGAGAGAAATAATTTATAAAAACTCTGTGTCTAGCGCGTCTCTGTGGTTAATTACTGTTCTTCCATTTTCGCCGGATTGTTTTTAATCAAACTGGCAACGGTTTCGGTCGGCTGCGCGCCGACGCTAATCCAGTATTGAACGCGGTCGTGTTTCAAATTTACTTCCGCCGGATTCATCATCGGGTTATACGTGCCGACGTTTTCCAGATATTTTCCGTCGCGCTTTGAACGTTTTTCTTTTACAACGACGCGGTAAAAAGGTTTTCCCTTCGCGCCCATTCTCATTAAACTAATTGCTAACATAATTTTTTAGTGGTGAGTGGTGAGTGGTGAGTGAAGAGTGATAGCTTGATTTTCAAACTGACCACTGACCACTGACCACT
>JBPCRW010000220.1:0-9113 GCA_050996405.1 Pyrinomonadaceae bacterium
AATGGAGATTCTAGCGACCTATGAAACTTTTCAGTTACATCTTTCGATATCATTGGGGAACAACACCCGATATGCAGGAATCCACTTTACGCTATCGTTCAGCCCGAACGTGGTTGTTCTGTTTGTATTTTAGTGGTGCGATGTTTAGAAGTCAACAACCGCTTGAAAGCGCGGTTGCCGATGAACGCGCTACATCTCCGACCAAATTTGCCAACGCATTAAATTATGGTCGGAGTCTTGCGCTAACTCTTGATAAATTTAATTGCAATTACTCGAAAATTTGGCTAGTCTGACCTAACGGATGAACACGCTCAATTCGGCACTACTGGTCAATCTTTTAGGCTTTACGGTCGGAGTTTCGCTCTACGGATTGCTGCTCGTCATGGTCGTCCGGCATCGCCGAACGAAGGAAAAATTTCCGCTCGATTTTCTGCTTTTGACAACCGCCGTTTTAGGACTGCTCTGGAATTTCGGAGAGCTTTTTTCGTTGGTCTGGCGCGATTTCACGCGCGGCGAAATTTCTCCTTTTTTATCAGCCGTCGCCTATTCCGCGCTCGGATTTTTGCCGTCGGTCGTCGTTCATTCGGCTTGGAAAAATTCGGAAAATCCAAGCGGAAAAATCTTGACGATTGCCGCTTACGGTTTGAGCGCGTTCGCCGCCGCGCTGCATTTTCAATCGGCGTTTTTTTTAAATGTCGCGCCGTCAAATTTGGCTTTAAAAATTCTGACTTTCGGCTCACTCGCGCTGCTTGCCGGATTGCTGGTTTTCAACTTTAAACAAACGCGCGATAGGAAAGCCGTGTGGATTAGCGCGCTGCTTATTTTCGCGGTTTCGGCTCTGCATTTAAGCGCGGGCGCGGAAGAAAAATCCTGGCTTGTCGAACTCGTCGCGCATCAATCGAGTTTGCCGCTTGCGCTGGCGATTTTGATTCAGGATTATCGTTTCGCCTTTGCCGACCTTTTTTTAAAACGCGCTTTGTCGCTGATTCTGCTCGCGCTGACGGCTTTCGGTTTGTATGTTTTTGTTGCCGAACCGCTTTTGCGCTATCACGGAACGCGCTCGCCGCAAGACGCGCAGGCGATTGCTCTGATTTTGACTTTGTGGATTGCGACCGCACTCATTTATTCGACTTTGCATAAATTCGCCGTGTGGCTGGTCGATAAAATTATTCTGCGGCGCGCCAATTACGAAACGCTGCGCCTGCATCTGGCGCAGGCAATCGAAAAACAAAATTCGGCGGAAACCGTATTGACGGAATTTTGCGAACAAATCAAGCCCGCGCTGACGGCAAAATCGACAGGCTGGACAAAAGTTTTCCAATCGGAAACGAATCTGCCGCAGGTTGTTCAAACCGCAAACGAAGCCGAAATTTTTATTCCCGTCACCGAGTCGCCATTTTATAAAATCACGCTGAAAAATTTTACGGGCGGGCGCAATCTGCTGTCCGACGAAATTGAAATTCTCGAAGCAGTCGCGCTTTTGGCGGCGCGAAAAATTGACGCTTTGCGCGTCACGGGCGAGCGGCATTCGCAGGAATTGCGCGAGCGCGAATTTTCGCGTCTGGCAGCCGAAGCGCGGCTCGTCGCCCTGCGCGCGCAAATCAATCCGCATTTTCTTTTTAACGCGCTGACGACTATCGGTTATCTGATTCAGTCCGCGCCCGATAAGGCTTTCGAGACGCTGATGCAGCTCACTTCGCTCTTGCGCGGCATCTTGCGTTCGACCGGAGAATTTTCGACGCTCGACGACGAACTGAAAATTATCGAATCGTATTTGGAAATCGAGCGGGCGCGGTTTGAAGAAAGATTGTCTGTAAAAATCGATGTTCCGCCCGAATTACGGCGTTTAAGAATTCCGTCGCTCGTGTTGCAGCCATTGGTCGAAAACGCCGTCAAACACGGCATCTCAAATTCAAAACGCGGCGGCGAAGTGCGAATTTCGGCGCAAATCGACGGGCGAAATTTAACGCTCGAAGTTTCGGACACGGGCGCGGGCGCAGGCGCGGAAAAATTATCCGTGAATCGAAAAAAAGGAGTCGGTTTGAACAACATCGAACAGCGTTTGAAATCGCATTTCGGTGCGTCGGCGCGATTTGAAATCGAGAGCGAAAACGGAACGGGAACAAAATCGAGAATCGTTTTGCCGATTGATTTTGAAGTTGAGCGATTGCAAAAATGATATTCACCACAGAGACACGGAGTCACAGAGAGTAAAAACTGAAAAAGGAAAATGAAAAATAGCGGTTCTCAAATTTTGCATTCTGCGTTATGCGCTTTGCATTATTTTCCTCTGTGATAAAACTATTTCTTGAAGTTTGAATTATGAGATTAAGAATCGTGATTGCCGACGACGAGCGACCGGCGCGGCTATTTTTAAAAAATCTGCTGGCGAGTTTTGAAGACGCGGAGATTGTCGGCGAAGCGGAAAACGGCGCGGAAGCGATTGAAATAATCGAACGCGAAAAGCCGGATTTGGCTTTGCTCGATTTGCAGATGCCGGAAATCGGCGGGCTTGAGGTCGTCAAACTGCTTCATAAATCCGCGCTTCCGCTGGTCGCTTTCGTGACGGCATATGACGAGTTTGCGGTGCGTGCGTTTGAAGTCGGCGCGGTTGATTATTTGCTGAAACCTGTCGAAAAACCGCGTCTTCGTGAAACTTTAAACCGCGCGCACGAACGACTCGAACAAGCCGATTTCCGCGAGCGGGAAGCGAAAAATTTGCAATCGGCGGCAGAAGTTTACGAGCAGACCGCGCCCAAAAATTTTATTGAACGAATTCCGGTTCGTCGGCGCGACGAGATAATTTTACTGCCGGTCGGCGAAATCGCTTCAATCGTCGCCGATGGCGAATTGCTTCATTTAACTACCGTCCGCAGCGAACGCCACACGATAAATTTTCGCCTCAAAGACTTGGAAGCGCGGCTCGACGCGGGAAAATTCGTGCGGCTTTCACGCGGCTGTTTAGCCAATCTTGAAACAATTAAAAAAATCTCGCCGATGCCGGGCGGAACTTACATCGTGACGCTCAAAAACGGGCAGGAACTTTCCGCCAGCCGCCTGCAATCGCGGATTCTGCGCGAGCAATTGCTGAAAATTTAAACAATTGACAGAGAGCGCAGGCATCTTGACTGCCAGATTGCGACAGCAATCTCAAACGTTTTGCCTGAATTCAAACTTGAATTTATTTCGACGTTCTTTGAACGCTTGAAATATTCATGGCAGGCAAGATGCCTGCGCTCCAATCGCCGATTTTATTGACTTTGCACAATTTCCAAATAACTGCTCGCCTGACTCTTTCAACCGCTTGTTTCCTTATTTCCGCCGTTAATTAAAAACTTGATGCCCGAATCCGAATGTAAATTTATTCTTAAACTTTTACAAATATCTCTTTGGGAAGGGCATTTAATGTTAAAGCGATTGATAAAATTTTCGACTGCGATACTTTTCTGTTTCGCGGTTTCATCAGTAGTTTCGGCGCAGGCTTTGGGAACGGCGGGAAGCGTTTCGGGAACGGTGGCTGACCCGAACGGCGCGGTCGTCGGCGGCGCGGTCGTGACGATTAAAAACGCCGTCACCGGATTTCAGCGAACGATGGCGACCGACGCGCAAGGGAATTACAGTTTTCAAAACATTCCGCCGAACAATTATCAAATCACGGTTTCGGCAAACGGTTTTCAGGATGCGGCGCAGAATATCGTCGTGCACACGACCGTGCCGATGCAAATTCCGTTTTCGCTGGTTGTGAGCGGCAGCAGCGCAACCGTCAACGTGGTTGCCGACGCGCAGAATGTCGAAAACGTTCCGACGACGCACACCGATCTTGACCAATCGCAAATTCAGAAACTTCCGCTTTCGTCGCCGGGCAATGGTTTGAGCGATGCGGTGGCGTTGACCTCGCCCGGTGTCGTCGCAGATTCAAACGGTTTCATCCATCCTTTGGGCGACCACGCGCAGACGCAAATTTCGCTCGACAACCAGCCGATTACAGACCAGCAATCGAAGGCATTTTCGACGCAAGTTCCGACGAACGCGATTCAATCTTTGGAAGTTATCACCGGCGCGACACCCGCCGAATACGGCGACAAAAGCAGTCTGGTGATTAACGCGATTACCCGTTCGGGTTTGAACGCGCCGAAATCTTTCGGCAGTTTCGATTCTTCTTACGGAAGTTTCGGCACGATTCAGGAAGAAGGAACTTACGGTTTCGGCAATTCCAAATACGGCAATTTTACGGCGGTCAACTTCGAGCGTTCTAATCGTTTTCTGGACGCGCCGGAATTCGTGTATTTTCACGACAACGGAAATTCCGCCAGCATTTTTAATCGTTTCGATTACAGCCCGAACCAGAAGGATACGTTTCATTTAAATTTATTTGTCGCGCGAAATAAATTTCAGATTGGAAATACTTACGACCAGCAATCTTTGGGGCAAGACCAACGCCAGCGCGTCCGTTCGGTAAATATCGCGCCCGGTTACGTGCATATTTTTAATACTTCGACCGTGCTGACAATCAATCCGTATTATCGCAACGACCAGGTGAATTATTATCCGTCTGCCAATCCTTTCCAAGACGAAACGACAACCGTCAGCCAATCGCGCCGCCTTGTAAATACGGGCGTTCGCGGCGATGTCGCGTATGTCAAAGGCGTGAACAATATCAAAATCGGCGGACAGATTCAGCGCACTTATCTGAACGAAGGTTTTTCGTTCGGCATCACCGACCCGAATTTTAACGACCCGACGAGCGCGGATTTTCTACCCGGACTTTTGCCGTTTGATTTAACGCGCGGCGGGCATCCGTTTAATTTCAACGGACGCGCGACCATCAAACAGGAAGCCGCTTATGTTCAAGACGCGCTGAATTTTAAAAGTGGTCTGAATTTGAGTTTGGGTTTGCGGTTCGACGATTACAACGGTCTTTCAAAAGGTAAATCTTTGCAGCCGCGCATCGGCGTTTCCTATTTATTCAAGCCGACGAATACAGTTTTTCGCGCCTCTTACACGCGCAATTACGAAACGCCGTATAACGAAAATTTAATTCTTTCCAGTTCGACGGGCGGCAACGGTCTGGCGGACGGAATTTTGGGAAGCACTTCTGCTTCGCCGCTCAAACCCGGCAACCGGGATCAATTCGATGTCGGGTTGCAGCAGGGAATCGGCAAATACGTTATCGCGGATATTGATTATTTCAACAAGATGACGCGCAACGCCTACGATTTCAACGCGCTTTTAAATACGCCGATTACGTTTCCGATTTCGTGGGATAAATCAAAAATTGACGGCGTGGCGTTTAAATTGAATCTGACGAATTACAAAGGCTTGACCGCATTTTTCAACGCCTCGCATACCAGAGCGCGATTTTTCCCGCCGGAAACGGGCGGACTATTTTTCAATTCCGACTTGCCGACCGGCGTGTTCCGCATTGACCACGACCAGGCGTTTCAGCAGACGACGCAAATTCAGTATTCTTTCGACCAGTTCAAAGAATTTCGTAAATCCGCGCCGTTCGTCGCCTTTACATATCGCTACGACAGCGGTTTGGTTTCCGGCGCAGTCACGGATTACGCGACGGCTCTGGCGTTCAGCGCGGACGAGCAGCAGCAAATCGGTTTGTTCTGCGGCAGTCAATTTGCGACTTTAACAAATCCGATTCGGAGTTGCGCTTCACAAACACGCGGCGCGTTGAGAGTCCGCATTCCGGCGGACGGCGCGGAAAACGACGACACGAATCCGCCCAGAATCGCGCCGCGCAATATATTCGATTTAAGTTTCGGCGCGGATAATATTTTCCGTTCGGATAAAGCGAAAGTTTCGGCACGTTTGACGTTTGCCAATCTGACGAATAAAGTCGCTCTATATAACTTTAATTCGACTTTCAGCGGAACGCACTTTCTCGCGCCGCGCTCGATTCAAGGGCAAATCGGAATCACTTTTTAGTGAACAAGGGAAGGTTGAAGTGAAAATGGGACAACTGAAAATGTCGTTTCAGTAAATTGAGTGCGGGTCATACGAATCTCTGTAAAATTTTCTTGACATCGTTTATTATATTTGGGTATCATCTTTCTGAAAAATTCCGAATGTGAGGATTTAAATGAAAAAATATACTAGAGTGTTTTTCTTAATAGTTGCGATTGCTTTTCTGACACTAACAGGTGTGATTATAACAAGTTTTGTAAAAAGTGTAGATAAAACAACTTTTGCTGAAACTATTTATGTTCCACAAGAAATAAATAAAGCTGTGTTTGAAAATCAGCAAGAATTTCCAATACGGGCAGAGCAACCTGAAAATACTCCACTGAGGATTCTTGACGCTAGAGTTGATGTAATTAGTTCTGGTAATTATCAACAGCTTACAGGAGAAAGAGCGACATTTCCAGAAGTTATAACTAAACCTAAAGTGCTTCTTCAAAATGTTTCTAATAAAAATATTGTAGGAATAGTTATTATGACTGTTGATAAAGCTGCCGGAACTAAATTTGGTCTTTATATCAGAAAACAAATGATTAGACCAGGACAGAAATTTACTGTATTACCTGAGAATTTTGTTCCGGCTTCAGAAAATCCTGCTAAAAACCCGGGATTTTGGATGCATGTGAGAGATAAATCTCAGATTGCGGTTAGGGTTGTCGCGTTTTTTGAAGACGGTTCTCTGTGGGGTAAAAATTAATAGTTAAGAACTAAAAGGAGATTAGGAAATTATGAGAAAGATTTTTATTACTTTAATGTTTACTTTGGTTGTTTTTTCGTACTCTGCTTTTGGATGTGCTTTGTCCTGTGTAGCTATTTGTGCGCTTGAATGTCAGGGAACACCACAACCAGAAACGGGATGCGGTGACGTTGATTATGCTAGATCTCTCCAAAGTTGTTGTGAACAGGCATATAGAAATAATCCAGATATTGCTCAGGCTGCTTGTGGTGTTAATCCCTAATTCTTAAGCTAAAAACGCGGAAAACGACGACACGAATCCGCCCAGAATCGCGCCGCGAAATTTATTCGATTTAAGTTTCGGCGCGGATAATATTTTCCGTTCGGATAAAGCGAAAGTTTCGGCACGTTTGACGTTTGCCAATCTGACCAACAAAGTCGCGCTGTATAACTTTAATTCGACATTTAGCGGCACGCATTTTCTCGCGCCGCGCTCGATTCAAGGGCAAATCGGAATCACGTTCTGACTATGCGGCTTCTGCACAGGAATCTAAAAATCAAACCAGAAAAAGGAAACCTATTTGCGGGTTTCCTTTTTTTTTGCTAAGTAAAAATTAGCTTATTCAGTAAAATTTTTGGTATCCTTTTTTATCTTTATGAGTCCGATTTTTATTACGCTGATTTTACTGCTGGTTGCCGTCGCGCTTTTTGCGACCGAAAAAATTCCGGTGGATGTCGTCGGGATTTTGCTGGTTATCGGATTGATTCTGACCGGCGTTTTGACGGCGGAAGAAGGATTGTCGGGTTTCGGCGACACCATCATTATTCTCATCGGCGGATTGTTTGTGCTGACGGGCGGATTGATAAAAACCGGAATAGTGGATTTAATCGGGCGGCGTTTGTATCGCTATTCGGGCAACAACGAATTTTTGCTGACGACCTTGATAATGTTCACGGCGGCAGCTTCGGCGGCGGTTTTGAAAAATACGACGACGACGGCGATGTTTCTGCCGGTGGTCATCGGTTTATCGGAACGCGCGAAAATTCCGCCGTCAAAACTTTTGATGCCGCTCGCGTTCGGCGCGATTTTAGGCGGAAGCTGCACGCTCATCGGAACTTCGACAAATCTGGCGGTCAGCAGTGCTTTGCAGCGTTACGGTCAGCCGTCTTACTCGATGTTTGAACTGACTTCGGTCGGAGTGGCAATTGCCGCCGCCGGACTTCTTTATATGTTGGTTGTCGGCTTGCGTCTGCTGCCGACGCGCGGCGGCGAAGATTCTTTTACCGAGCAGTATCAAATCCGCGAATATATTTCCGAAGTAATAGTTTTGCCGGATTCGCCGTTTGTAGGGAAAACTCTGGGCGAAGCGGAGATTAACCGCGAACTGGATTTAAGCGTTGTCAGCATTATTCGCGGCAAGGAAAATCGTCTCTCGCCCAGACCGAAGGAAAAAATTGAAGCGGGCGATTTGCTCGTCGTCGAAGGAAAAATTTCCGATATTCTGCGCGTCAAATCCGAAGTCGGAATCGAGATAAAACCCGAATTCAAATTAAACGACCGCGTGCTGGAAGGCGGCGAAGTCGAGCTTTTTGAAGTGATGGTGATGCGTGATTCAAACCTCGTCGGGCAGACTCTGAAAATTCTGAAATTCCGTCAGAAATATGATTTAACGGTGCTGGCGATTAACCGTCACGGCGAAACTATTATCAATACTTTGAGTTCGACCAAATTGAAATTCGGCGACGTTTTACTCGTGCAGGGAAAACGCCGTCTGATTGAGCCGCTGGTTGCTGACAGGGAACTTTTAATGCTCGAAGAAGTTTCCGCCAGCAGTCTGCGAACCGAAAAACGCAAATGGGCATTGGCGGCGTTCGGTTTGTTTCTGGCATTATCGTTGTCCAAATATTTTTTGCCGATGGAGATTCCGCTGGTTGTCGCCGTGCTGCTCGGCGTGTTGCTGCTGCTTGCCACGAAAACGGTGCGTTATGCCGAACTTTATACGCTGATTGATTTTCGCCTGCTGGT
The DNA here is from genome assembly GCA_050996405.1 of Pyrinomonadaceae bacterium. Classification (GTDB taxonomy): domain Bacteria; phylum Acidobacteriota; class Blastocatellia; order Pyrinomonadales; family Pyrinomonadaceae; genus JBPCRW01. The sequence continues at coordinate 8,673 of JBPCRW010000220.1, forward strand.
TTTGATTGCCTGTATGCTGAGTTTTGGCGCGGCGATGGAAAAAACACATGCGGACGTATATCTGGCGGGATTGATTCAAATTTATTTCGGGCAATACGGCGCGACTGCGTTGCTTGCGGGATTTTATCTTTTGACCGTCGCGCTGACGCAGCCGATGTCGAACCAAGCTGCCGCGCTCGTCGTTCTGCCGGTGGCGATAAAAACGGCAGTCGCGCTCGGATTAAATCCGCGCACGTTTGCCGTCGCCGTCACTTTCGCCGCGTCGAGTTCGTTTTTAACGCCGCTCGAACCGGCTTGCGTGCTGGTTTATACGCCCGGACGCTATCGATTTTTCGATTTCGTCAAAGTCGGCTCGATTCTGACCGTGATTGTCTTTATCGTGACGATTGTTTTAGTTCCGGCGTTTTTTCCGTTCTAAAATAAAAGGCAGAAGTCCGCGCG
>JBPCRW010000008.1:0-30080 GCA_050996405.1 Pyrinomonadaceae bacterium
AGTGGTGCGATGTTTAGAAGTCAACAGCCGTTTGAAAACACGGCTGCTGCGCTCTCGCGCTACATCTCCGGCTAAATTTGCCAACGCATTAAATTATAGCCGGAGTCTTGCGCTAATCTTGGATAAAGAAAAATCCGCGCCTGTTCCCGAAACAAACGCGGATTTTTTTAATTATTCGTTTCGCCTTTTGCCTATTTCGCCAAACGAATTTTTAAAAGCCCGTAAAATTGGATGTAACACGAAAGCATCGCGGTGATAATCAACAGCGTCATCGGCAAAAATCTAAACATCTCCGGCAAAACCGCGCCCAGCGATTGTTTGAACATTACACCCAATAAAATCGCAAAACCCGCAATCAAACTTCTGCCGAAAAGCCAGTTCCCAAAACTCGGTTTATCTTCCGACGGTAGGAAAAAGGGTAGAACCGCGACTGCCGCCAGCGTTATCGCCAAACAAATATTGTCCAAACTCAAAGAACGAAAAGACTGTCCAAATTCGACCGCCAGAAAAAACAGAACGAAAGTTGTTTCCACAGCAAAACCGCTATTTTTCGTCAAACTTTCCCGAACTTCCGTAACTTGCGAAATTGTTTTCATATAAATTCCCGTCTTGAAATCAAACGCCTAAACTCTCCGCGTTTTATCCGAAGCAAAAACTATTTCTTTGTTAAACAAAACGTTTTGTTACTTTCGCGGCTTGCTGAACTGCGCGTAAGCGACGCGGAAAAGTTCCGACAACGCCTTTGCCGTTTCCGGCGACAGGTTGCGGTCGGCGCGCAAGTGCGCTTCGACAATTTCCGGTGTCGCTTCGTGCGGATAATACACGACGGCTTCAATCGTCTTGTCTGTCCCGCTTTTTCCCATCACGCGGTCAACCGGCATATCCAGCCAGTTCGTCAGTCGCGCGATGTTGTCCGCGTCCGGTTTGCCCGTGCCGTTTTCGATGCGCGAAAGCGTCGATGCCGAAACGTTTGTCACATCCGCGACATCACGCAAACTCAAATTTAATTCCTCACGACGGCGTTTGATAGCGCGTCCGAGTTCAATCGTATTAATCAAGCTATCATTTTTATAAGCCATATTTTCCTCCACCTTTTTATCAAGTTTCTCAAAGTTTCCGATGCAAGTCTTGTTGCACCTACCCTGACTCTGTTTCAAACGTAACACAGAAAAAATTTATTTGCAAGACGCAGTTTCACACTTGCAACATAAAAAATTCTTTGATACAATGTTTCATAGATGAGACGAATACATGTTTCATCTATTGCAAACAAATACATGTTTCATCTATTGCAAACAATTGAAATTTAACGTTTGTAAAAAGGAGATAGAAAAATGACGGCACTGGCAGTAGAAAAAAATTCGGCGGAAAGACGTGAAAAAAGAGCGCGGTCAATCGCGGCGATGGGATTGGTCAATCGTGAAGGCGACCGCTTTCTCGTTTCGACTCCATCCTTGCGCGGCAGACAAACTTCGTATGAAGTGCGGCGCGATTTGGAAGGAAAAATCCGCTGTAATTGCTTGGAATTTGAAGAATCGGTCGTCACAGATTCGGGCTTTCGCTGCGAGCATATTCTCGCGGTGAAATTTTCGCTGCTGGCGAAAAATTCCGAGCCGGTCACGAAGCAATCTACGCAGATTGTTTCAAAAAACGAAAACGCAACTGAGTCATCTAATTTGGGAATGCGGAATGCGGAACGCGGAATTAAATCCGAAATCCAAAATCCAAAACCAGAAATGTCCGAAGGTGGCGAACAGAAGACGGAACAGGTTCAGAAAGCAGTTGCAGGAAATGGACAGCCTGCGGCAAACGCCGACGAACCGAATCCACTTACGAACACAGGAGACAAAAAAATGAGACAAGAAAATTTAAAGGAAATGGAAGATTTTGTGACTGCCGAAGAAGCCGCAGTCGAAACCGAAAATCAAAATAACGTTTTGACGGGAAATTTCCCGAATACGCTGCGTCAGCTTCGGCAGAATGTTGACCCGCATCTGGTCAAACAGCGCGAAGGCTGGCGCGACCGCAACGGCAATGTTCACTTGGTCGATTATGTCGAATGGCATACGGTCGCCGACATTTTGGACGAAACCGCGCCGAACTGGTCGCATACGATTCGTGACATCAAACAAATCGGCGATATTTTCACCGTCACGGTCGCCATAACGATTGACGGAGTGACGCGCGAAGGACTCGGAACGGGCGTTGCCGATTCGGAAATGGGCATCAAAAAAGCCGAACACGACGCTTTAAAACGCGCCGCCGTCAAATTCGGAATCGCACGCGAACTTTACCGCAGAGAATCCGATGTCATCGAACGCGAAGGCGCAATTCCGCCGCAAACCGACGGCGGTTTTCCGGCGAATCCGATTGCGAAATCGTTAGGCGATTTAGTGACGGCTAAACAGCTTGGAATGATTCGCGCCGTTTCGCGTGAAATCGGAATTGACGCGGACGAAGAATGCCAGACGGTGATGAACTGCAAAACCGACGAGCTTTCCAAAAAAGCGGCTTCGTCATTTATTCAACATTTGCAGGATAAACAGCGTCAACCGCAGGAAGTTCCGGCTCAAATGCCTCTTAGAAAAGTCGGCTAAAAGTTGTGTCCGGCAGAAGCTGATTTTTTCAGAACTTCTGTCGGACTAACCGAATTGAGTTGCGGCAAACCGTCCAGCTTTCTCCGCAAGAGCCAGCTAATCTCACGTGCCGCAACTCAATGCTCACATTTTTACACTTCCTCTAAAGTTTTCGAGAGATTTTTGACAGTTCTCGAAATTTCATAAATCAGGCAGTAAAGGCGAAAAGAAATAATCTTCTTTTCTAAACTAATTTTTTTCTAAAAACTTGAAGGAGAATAAAAAAATGTCAGAACAAACAGCAACAGCAGAACAAACAAAACAAATGCCGCGACACGGCGAAATTTGTTGGAACGAATTGGCGACAAACGATTCGGAAGCCGCGCGGAAATTTTACGGCGAGCTTTTCGGTTGGAAATTTGAAACGCATAACATGGAATGTCAGAATGAGCAGCAGAACGAACAAAACACCGGAATGGCTTACACGGAATTAAGTCTGGACGGCAAAAAACAATTCGGCGGGATGTATCAAATAACCAAAGAAATGGGCGAGATGAAACCGAATTGGATAAATTATATCGCGGTTGATAATGTGGACGAGTCAGCGGCAAAGGTCGGCGAACTCGGCGGAAAAATTTGTCTGCCGCCGATGGATATTCCGAACGTCGGGCGATTTTGCGTCATCACCGACCCGTCGGGCGCGACGTTTTCGATGATTACAATGAAATCCGCATAACAATTGAACGATAATAAAAAGCCGGAGAGAAATTATCTCATCCGGCTTTTTATTCAATTTTAGTTGTCTTAAAAAATTCTCTTTCTAAGCTCTTAAACTTCGTCCGGTTACTAATCGGTAAATTGCCAAAACGATAACCGCACCAATGATGGCAAAAATCACACTCATAATGCTGAAATTATTATTATTGATGTCAGCACCGTTCCCAAAAAAGTGTAAACCAATCCAACCACCGACCGCCGCTCCGATAATTCCGAGAATTGTCGTCAAAATAAATCCGCCGCTATCAGGACCCGGCATAATCATTTTTGCCAAATATCCCGCTATAAACCCCAAAACAATCCAAATAATCAAATTAATAATCATTTTGTTTTTCTCCTTGTCATCCGAAATAGTTCATTCAAACTATTTTGCTGAAAAGCAACATTTGTGCCAAAAATTTCCTATCCGGTCGCTTTTCGCAATCCGACGATATTAGCGGCTTTTTTACTATCTTTTAGGAGATTTTTCAGTTCGTAAATTTTCATTAAGGCTTCGACCGGCGATAAACTGTCTGCATCAATTTCGGACAACGATTGTTCTATTTCGCTTTGGACTTTCGGACTTTGAAAAGAATCCGCGTTTGGATGATTTTCGTATTCGACCAAAAGCTGTTTCGCGCGACGAATAACGGGTTTTGGCAAACCTGCGAGTTTCGCGGCGTAAATTCCATAACTTTTCAGCGCAACGCCGCGCGAAACCTTATATTTAAAAACCAAATCGTGTTCCTTTTCCTCGATTTCGACGTGCAGATTTTCAAGGCGCGGCAAAACGCCTTCGAGTTCCGCTAATTCGTGATAATGCGTGGCAAAAAGCGTCCGCGTATTTAGTTTCGGATGATTATGAATAAATTCCAACACCGCACGCGCAACTGCCAAACCGTCAAAAGTCGAAGTTCCGCGACCGAGTTCGTCCAAAAGAATCAAACTATGCGCGGTGGCGTTATGCAGAATTTCGGCGGTTTCAATCATCTCGGTCATAAACGTCGATTCGCCGCTGCCGATGCGGTCATATAAACCGATGCGCGTAAAAATCCGGTCGCAAATTCCGATAACGGCTTCGTCCGCCGGAACGAAACTTCCGGTTTGCGCGAGCAAAATAATCAGCGCGATTTGCCGCAGATAAGTAGATTTTCCCGAAGCGTTCGGTCCGGTAATCAGAGCGATTTGCGCCGCGCCGTTGCCGCCAAGAGCAGAATCATTGGCAATAAATTCCGTATTTTCCTGACGCAGAATTTTCTCGATAACGGCGTGTCGCCCGTTTTTGATTCTAAGCAGCGAGGTTTCGTTGACAGTCGGGCGAACGTAATTAAATTCGTCGGCAATTTCCGCCAGCGAGCGAATCGCGTCGAGATACGCAATGGTCGAAGCCGCCAGTAAAATTTGCTGTCGTTTTTTCCCGACTTCCGCGCAAACCTGCCGAAACAAACCATTTTCGAGTTCGGCGATTCTTTCTTTGGCGTGAATTACCAGAGATTCGTGTTCTTTTAATTCAAGCGTAATAAATCTTTCGGACGGCACGAGCGTTTGTTTCCGCACATATTCGGACGGCACGAGATGCAGATTCGGTCTCGTGACTTCGATAAAATAGCCGAAAATTTTGTTGTAAGCGACGCGCAGGCTTTTAATGCCGGTTCGCTCACGCTCGCGCCGTTCCATCTCGGCGAGAAAATCTTTGCCGTCGCGCAAAGCCGCGCGAAGTTTATCGAGTTCTTCGGAAAAACCTTCGCGGATTATTCCGGTTTGTTCGGTGTAGCGATTCGGCAGTTCGTCCGAAATCGCTGAAGAAATTAAATTGGAAACTTCCTGACAATCGGGCAAATGCGCGAGCAGCGCGCCGAACCTGACCGTATCCTTTTGCAGGATATTTTTTATTTGCGGAATCAGTTCGAGGCTTTTTGCGAGCGCGAAAAGTTCATACGCCGAAATTACATTCGCTTTGGCACGACCCGAAAGACGTTCCAAATCCTTAACGTTTGCGAGAATTTCCGTCAGTCTTTCGCGTTCGTTTTTGTTTTCCTTAAACCAGGCGATATGTTCCTGTCGACGATAAATTTCCGTCGTGTCGAGAAGCGGATACCGCAGCCAGCGGCGCAAAAGCCTGCCGCCCATCGCGGTCTGCGTGCGGTCAATCACAGATAATAAACTCGCGCCCGACGCGCTTTCAAAAACCTCTAGACTTTGCAGAGCGTGCGCGTCAATCAGCATAAAATCGCGGCTGTCATAACTCGTCAATCGCGTTAATTGTTCCGCGCCGCCCGGCTGCGTTTCGTTTAAATACGAAATCAAAGCTCCGGCGGCTTGCGCGGCGAGCGGAAAATTTTCCAGTCCGAGCGGTTTTAAATTTTTTATGTTGAAATGCCGTAAAAGCGTTTTTTGTGATTTTTCGAGCGCGAAAAATTCCGCGTCAATCTTCGTGATGAATACAGGCAAATTTTGATTACTGAAAGTTTCTTCCGCGTCCGCGAGCAAAACTTCGGCGGGTGAAAGTCTTTGCAGTTCAATAAGCGCGTTCGCGTTTTCAATTTCCGTCGCCGCGAAATCGCCGGTCGTAATGTCCGCGTAAGCGATTCCGGCGCGTCGTCCTGTGCTGAAAAACGAAACCAGATAATTGTTCGATTTACTCTGCAAAAGATTCGGCTCGATAATCGTTCCGGCGGTCACGACGCGCACGACATCGCGTTGAATCAGCTTTTTTCCTTCCTTGTCTTTAATCGGCGAAGTGCTTGTTTGCTCGCAGATAGCGACGCGATGACCGCGCGAAATCAGCGTCGCCAGATGTCTTTCCAGAACAAAATGCGGAACTCCGGCGAGCGGCACGCGCGTGTCTTTGCCCATCGCACGCGAAGTCAAAACTATATCTAATTCTTTGGCAAGCAATCGCGCGTCGTCGTCAAACGCCTCGTAAAAATCGCCGAGCCTGAAAAGCAAAATCGCGTCTTTGTGTCTGGCTTTGATTTCAAGATACTGCCGACGAATCGGCGTTTCGGTTCGCATATAAAATTCTAACGCAAAGCCGCAAAGCCGCGAAGATTTTCAAAATAATTTTTCTTTCTCGCACCTTTGCAACTTTCGCGTCCTTTGCGTTGAAAACTTATTTTAACAGAAAATCGCGCAGAATTTCAGCCACGTTTTTAAGGTTTTGAGAAACCGTTTTGATTTGTGAAAAAGTCAAAATCGTGACGGCGTTTTCGATGTCCTGAAATTCTCTTTCGAGCGATTTGCGGGCGCGGTTTAAATCTCTTTCCGAAGCGAGAACGAGATAAATTTTTGAACGCTGCGCGACAAAGGCGCGTTTGAGTTTGGCGAAAGCCGAATCAATATTGCCTTTACTTTGGACTTCAAAAACGTGCGACAGGCGCGAAACTTTTTCATTTTCGCGCCAGACAACATCGTAAAATTCAAACTCGGTTTCAGCGTAAAATCCCAGACTCATCCCGATTTCAACCAGCATTTTCTGAATCTCGCCGTGCGTTAATTCTGTCCGCTCGGTTGTTGAAATAACAAAACCCTGTGATTCGGTTTCGACTTCCCTGTTTCCTCTTTCGGTAATTGTCCAAAATCCGCGCGTTCGCTGTAAAAGTCTTTTATCATCCAATTCTCGTCCGGCTCGTTGGACAAGTTTTCGCCAGTTTGCCGAAGCGTTTGCGCGAATCGCGCGAATTTCATTTTCCGAAAGCTGCGGAAAATAATTTATCAAACGTTCATACAAAAATCGCACGTCTTCCGCGCCGCCGACGGCGACAAGCTCCTGTAAAATAGGGATTTCGAGCGTAGATGAAGGCGGAAATGACATCTTGATTTTAGATTTCGGATTTTCTGTTCAAAAGATATTTTCGTAGCCTTGCAGATTCTTTGTCAAAATTTCGCTCTTTAAATTGTCGAGCGTTTCAGTCAATTCATTTTCAAATTCGATTGTCTTTTTTTTCGCATCAAAATTTTTATCAACTGAAAATTGTTCGGGCAAATTTATTTTTACTAAAATTTCAGGTTTAAAATTTCCAAAAAATTCATAACGCATCGCGGCAGAAACAACCGCGCATTTTTCGGTTTTTTCGACGACGCGCGACAATCCGTGAAAAAAATTTAACGGGCGCGAGTCGTTCGGCAAAATCTCGCCCTGCGGAAAAATCCAGAGAGTTCGCCGCGAATTTTCCTTCAATAATCCGGCGGCGTAATTGACGCTTTTAATGGCTTCGCGCGGATTCTTGCGGACAACCGAAAACGCGCCGAGTTTGCGAAACAAAAAAAGTTTCCGCAACTGCTTTTCTTCCATCATCACAAACGCATCAAGCTGCGCGGCGCGGGAAATTTCAAAAGCCGCCAAACCGTCCCACCAGCTTGAATGATTCGCATAAATTATCAAAGGCGTTTTAGGATTTTTTTGCCTTAAATTTTCCAAACCGCAAACTCGAAACGAATCAAACTTTCGTTTAAAAAGACGGCGGTTATAAACCCGAAAAATCTTTTCAAACCAAGTGCTTTTATTTGCTTCGAGCATAAATTCATTTTGCTTTTATTTGATCGCTCAAGCAAGAAATTTTCTTTCGACGCGACGATTTATTCCGCAGGTTACTTCATATGAAATTGTGCCGCTTTGCGCCGCGATTTCTTCCGCCGTGACGCGCAAATTATTCTGTTCGCCAATTAAAATAACTTCATCGTTAATTTTGACATTCGGCACATCGGTAACATCAATCAAAGTCCAATCCATCGAAATTCGTCCGGCAACTTTGGCGCAAACTCCGCCCACAATAACCCGTCCGTTATTAGACAACGCGCGCGGATAGCCGTCCTGATAACCGATTGGAACGGTCGCAATTATCGAATCTCTTTCGGTTTTAAAAGTGCGGCTGTAGCCGACGGTTTCACCCTTTGGAACGCGCTTTAAAAGACTGATTCGCGTGTGCAAAGTCATTACCTGTTCCAATTCCGGCGGTTCAATATTTTTCGGTAAAACGTCCCACCACAAACCGTATAAAACGCCGCCGAGCCTAACAAGATTTCCGCGCGCGTCGGCGTGTCCGAGCGCGGCGGGCGAATTCGCTAAATCCTTGAAAGTCGGATGAAAACCTTTTTCGTGAAGAAGTTTTACAGAATTATTAAAACGTTCGATTTGCAGATTGGTAAATTGGTCGTCCGCGTCAGCCGCCGCGAAATGCGTCATTACGCCGTCAACTTTGAGGTTTGTAAATTTTTTCAGACCGTCGGCGAATTCGTTTAATTCGTCGTGACGCACGCCGACGCGATTCATTCCCGTATCAACCTTGATGTGAACGTCGGCAATCGCGCCGCATTTTTTGGCGGCACGGTCGAACCTTTCCGCAATCTCAAGCCGATAAATAACCGGCGTGAGATTAAAATTTAAAATTTCGTTTTCCTGACCTTCCCAGAAACTTCCCAAACACAAAATATGTTTTCGGATTCCGGCTTTTCTCAATTCGATTCCTTCTTCGGGCAGTGCCACGCCGAACCAGTCAACGCCTTCCGCTTCAAGTCTTTTCGCGCATCGAATCGCGTCGTGACCGTAAGCGTCGGCTTTGACGACCGCCATTATTCTTATGTTTTCGCCAATATGATTTTTGACCGAATGAAAATTAAAGGCGAGATTATCGAGATGGATTTCTGCCCAGGTCGGACGGCTCATAATTTAAAATGGAAAATAGAAAATGGAAAATAAGGAAAGAGAACAATTTTCCATTTTCCATTTTCAGTTTTTCGTTATTTACCAATCGTTTCTTTCCCGCAGTTTTGTAATATGCGCCGTGTGATGGCGACTGTGCCAATCATAAAGCGCGAGCAATTCGCCTAAAGTCATCGCGCCATGTTCGGGATGATTTATTTGTTTGGCAAAATCATCATTTGTCATTGATTTTAAAAGTCTCGTCCAACGCGCGTGAAGCCCGTCAATGATACTCATTGACAATTCGACCGGCGCGTTTTTTGAATCCGCCATTTCCGCCCAAACAGCTTCGTCGTAAGGCTTTATCGTCGGCATATCTTCGCTCAAACCGAGTTTGAAACGGCAGAAAGAATTCAAATGACTGTCGGCGATGTGATGCACGAGTTGCCGCACCGACCAGCCTTCGGGACGATACGGCGCGTCGAGCTGCTCGTCGCTCAATCCTTCAATCGCGTCTTTTAAATTCGGCGGCAAGGCTTCGATTGTCTTGATAAATTTATCGCGTGTTTCTGCCGTAATTGTCTGCGGTTTCTCAAATTTTCCGATTGGAAAACGTAAATCTTCACTCATAAATTTTACTCACTTAATTTCTTTGGATCATTGCTGCCGATTTGATTTCCGTAATCATTTTTCATTCCAAAACCTGAATCATAAACATCAACGAATTTTGTAAATTCCTTCAAAAACGCAAGTTTTACCGTTCCCGTCGGACCGTTTCGCTGTTTAGAAATCAGCAGTTCGGCAAGTCCCGCGTTTTCTTCAGATTTATTATAATATTCGTCACGATAAATAAACGCGACGACATCCGCGTCCTGCTCAATCGAACCGGATTCGCGCAAATCCGACATCTGCGGTTTCGGCGGATTCCGGGCTTCGGGCGCGCGCGACAACTGCGACAGCGCAATCAGCGGAACATTTAATTCTTTTGCCAGACCTTTGAGTTCGCGCGAAATCTGCGAAACTTCCTGCTGCCGTGATTCGCTGCGTCTTGAACCGGACATTAGCTGCATATAATCCACGACAACTAAATCGAGTCGTTTTTGTTCCGCCGTCAAACGTCTGGCTTTTGCGCGCATTTCAAGCGGCGAAATGCCCGGCGTATCGTCAATAAAAATTTTCGCTTCGGATAAAGTTCCGATGGCGGCTGCCAATCTTGCCCATTCGTCTCGCGCTAAAAATCCGTTACGAAAACGCTGCGCGTCAACTTTCGCTTCTGAACTGAGCATCCTCATCACCAATTGTTCTTTCGACATTTCGAGCGAAAAAATCGCCACCACCGCGTTTTCCAGAATCGCCGCGTTCTGCGCGATGTTCAGACACAGAGCCGTTTTTCCCATTGACGGGCGCGCGGCGACGATAATCAAATCGTTTTTCTGCAAGCCCGATGTCATCTGGTCAAGTTCCCGAAAACCTGTGGAAAGTCCTGTCAGCGCGTGACTTTCGCGCCGCGCAAATTCCTGAACTTTGATTAAGACGGCTTCGGCAACCGGCTTGACGTGCGCGAATCCCTGCCGCGTGCGTTCTTCGGCAAGCGCGAAAATTGCTTGTTCGGCGTGGTCGAGAATGATGTCCGCGTCGTCTTCTTCGGCGAGAGCCTCGCTCGTTACCTGATTGCAGACTTTGATAAGATTGCGGATAACTGCTTTGTCATGAACGATTTTGGCATAATGCGCGATATTGGAAAAATGCGGCAGACCGTAAGTCAGATTGGTAATCGTCGCCACCCCGCCGATGTTTTCCAGTTGTCCTTCTTTTTTGAGTTCTTCGCCGATTAGAATCGGTTCGATTTTATCGCCGCGGTCGAAAAGTGAAATCATCGCGCGAAAAATCCGGCGGTGCAGAGGCGAATAAAAATCGTCTTGTTTCAAAAGTTCGATGGCTTGCGAAATGAGCGTATTGTCCAGCAAAATCGCTCCGAGAATGACGCGCTCGCTGTCAGAATTTGAAGGCAGCGGTTTTTCCAGAAACTGTTCGCGGGTATTGTCGAAAGCCATTTTGTCGGTAGTCGTTAGCCAGTAAATCAGCAGCCGAAAAAGACCGCTTGAATTTTGATGACTTAATTTTTCGGGATAAAAAAAGACCGCGAGCTTTTCATCTCTCGCAGTCTTTGATGATACTTCAAACAACGGAAACAAACAAAACGAAACTGCCATTTCATTTTTCCCGAAAAACTTAGGCTTCGACGTTTTCTGAAGCGGTTTCACTATTCGCTTCCGAAGCTGTTTCACCTTTTGCTTTCTTTTGTTTTTTGGTTTCTTCTTTGTTTTCCGCCGCGCCTTCGGCAGTCACGCTGACCGGAATTTTTAACGTTACTTCACGATGCAATTTGACGTTGACCGTGTAATCTCCGGTTTCCTTAATTGCCTCTCGCAAAACAATTTTGCGACGGTCAATTTCATAGCCTTGCGCCTGTATTGCTTCGGCAATGTCCATCGAAGTGACCGAACCGAAAAGCGCGCCGTTTTCACCGGCTCGGCGTTCAAAATGAAGCGTAATATCTTTCATCTGTTCGGCTTGCGCTTCGGCGGTCGATTTTTCGACAGCGGCTTTTTTCAAAAGCGCGCCGCGTTCGTTTTCAACCTGCTTGATGTTGCCTTTGGTCGCCAAAGTCGCCAACCCCTGCGGCAGCAAATAATTACGCGCGTATCCGGCACGGACTTTGACGATTTCGCCGCGTCCGCCCAAAGTGTCTATATCGTCGCGTAAAAGAATTTTTGTCGTTGCCATAATTTTATAATTCTCCTTTTTTAATCTCCGACAAACGGCAGCAGAGCGACGGCGCGCGCGCGTTTGATGGCTCTGGTTAAGCGGCGTTGGTCTTTGGCGGAAATGCCCGAAATACGGCGCGGCATAATTTTTCCGCGTTCCGGCACAAACCGTCTTAAAAAGTCCGTATCCTTCCAATCGATATAATCGGGAAGACTCTGACGTTGACGGCGACGCTGGAAACGCCGCGCGCCTTTTTCCATTCTCTGCCCGTCAATTTCGGGTTCGCCTGCTGGTAGATTTCTTTCTGCGTCCATTTTCTTGTTACTCCTTTTCTCCGGCATTTTCACCGGCTTCGGCGAGCATTTTATCTTCGAGGGTTTCCGTTTTGCGGAATCCGTTGTTGCGCTTGCTCTGCCGCTGTTCGCGCCGCGCCGTGTGTTTCGCCGCCGTTTTGCGTTCTTCGTCAACGCGCACGGTGATAAAACGCATCACTGCATCGTTGACGCGCATCCGGCGTTCGAGTTCGAGAATCTCTTTGCCCGAACCTTCGATTTCAAACAGCACGTAATATCCTTCGGTTTTGCGATTGATTTCATACGCCATTTTGCGTTTTCCCATATTGTCTAATTTGACAACCGAGCCGCCCTGACTTTCAATCACGCCCTGTAAATTTTCGTTGAGCTTTGTCACATCGTCCGCCGCCGTTTCGGGATTGACGATATACATCACTTCATACACTCTTTTGTCTGCCAATTTCTTTTCCTCCTTTTGGCTGTTCGAGCCTCATTTTAAAAATGAAGCAAGAAGGGGTTTTATTAGTGGTGAGCGGTGAGTGGTAAGTGGTGAGTTTTTCAAATTCACTCACCACTTACCACTCACCGTTCACCGTTAAATCTCGCCATCGCTTTTTCCGCGCCGTTTAAAATCACGCTGCGGACGGCTTCGGCACTTTCTTCCAAAACTTTTTCAATCGTTTCCAAATCCGTTTTTGAAAACTTTTCCAGCACGAAACGCTTCGTGTCGTCGAGCGGATGCGCGGGCTGAATGCCAATCCGCAGCCGTATAAAATCCTGCGTTTTCAAACACGCGATAATTGATTTCAAACCGTTGTGTCCGCCGTCCGAGCCTTTTGTCCGCAGACGAATTTTTCCAATCGGCAAAGCCAAATCGTCGCTGATGACAATCAACTTTTCAACGCTTCGTTCCGTTTTTTTTAACAAACAGGCGAGCGATTCGCCGCTTAAATTCATAAACGTCTGCGGTTTGACGAGTTCGACCGTTTCAGTTTCGATTTCGGTTCGTCCAATTAAAGCGCGGCATTCTTCGCGCTTGACACTCGCGTTTGTTTCCCGCGCCAATTTGTCAATCAGCATAAATCCGAGATTGTGCCGCGTCGCCGCATACTGCGCTCCCGGATTTCCCAAACCGACCACCAGCCAAGTTTTTGGAATGCGGATTGCAGATTGCGGACTGCGGATTTGCGTCGAATCAAAAGTGTCCATTTCTATTCGGAATTAAAACTGATTATTTATCGGCTTGATTCCGCATTCCGCATTCCGAATTTCCGCAATCGAATTATTCGCTCTTGTCTTCCGCACCTTCGCCGCTCTTGCCGATAACTTCCGGTTCAGCACCTTCTGCCGCGACCTGCGGTTCTTCGACTTCTTCTTTCACCAGAATAACCGAAGCGACCACCGCATCAGCATCTTCGTGAATTTCAATTCCGTTTCCAACTTTAATATCGGAAACATGAACCGATTCGTTCAATCCTAGATGCTCGACATCGATTTCAAAAAAGTCTGGAATGTTTGCCGGTTCGCACAGAATTTTTATTTCGCGCATCTGCTGCTGCAAAACGCCGCCGTCTTGCTTAACGCCAATCGGCTCGCCGACCAAATGCATCGGAACGGTGACTTCGATTTTTTCGCCTTTGGTCAAACGCCGTAAATCGGCGTGCAGCATTCGACCTTTTAAAGGGTCAATCTGACGGTCTTGAAACATCACGTCGCTTGCGCCGACACCGGCAACGTCGAGCGAGAAAACCGTGTTATGTCCGGTTTCCGTTCGCATAATCGCCGCCAAATCTTTCAGATCAACCGCCGCCGAAACGTTTTCGATGCCGCCGCCGTAAATATTGACCGGAACTTTTCCCGCCGCCCGCAGACGACGCGCAAATCCCTTTCCGCTGTTTTCTCTTTTTTCAGCTTTTACCGTAACTTTTTCAGCCATAATTCGATTTTGGATTTTGGATTTTGGATTTTGGATTTCAAATTGTTTTCCAATCTAAAATCTAGAATCTAAAATCTAAAATCTTTTCTCCTTTTCAAATAAATAACGACGAAACGCTGGTTTCGTCATGAATGGATTTAATTCCCTTTGCCAAAAGTTTGGCAACGCTTAAAACAACAATTCTGCCTTCGTCTTCAAGCCGTTTTCCTTTTTCGCTCAACGGAATCGTATTTGTCACAATAACTTTTTCGATATACGAACCGCGCAGATTTTCAATCGCGTTGCCGGACAAAACGGCGTGCGTAAAACCCGCGAAAATGCGGTCTGCACCGGCTTTGTTTAACGCTTCGGCAACTTTGCAAATCGTGCCGCCCGTGTCGCACATATCGTCAATTATCAAACAATTTTTCCCCGCGACATCGCCGACGACATTCATCACTTCGGCAACATTCGCCGTTTCACGTCGCTTATCACATAACGCAAGTCCTGTATCCAAACGTTTTGCGTAAGCGCGCGCGCGTTCCGCGCCGCCCGTATCCGGCGCGACGACGATTAAATTTTCAACCGGATTTTCCTGAAAATAATTAACCATTACCGGCGCGGCGTATAAATGGTCAACCGGAATATCGAAAAATCCCTGAATTTGCGAAGCGTGTAAATCAATCGTCAAAACCCGTTCCGCGCCTGCTGTAGTAATCAAATTTGAAACGAGTTTGGCGGCAATCGGAACACGCGGACGGTCTTTTTTATCCGAACGCGCATAGCCGAAATATGGAATCACAGCCGTCACGCGAATCGCCGAAGCGCGATTAAACGTATCGAGCATTATCAGCAGTTCCATCAAATTCCGGTCGGTCGGCGGACAAGTCGGCTGGATGATAAAAACATCCGCGCCGCGCACATTTTCGCCGATTTGAAAATTAAATTCGCCGTCGGAAAATCTCTCCGTGCTGGCTTGTCCCAAATCGCAATTTAGATGACGACAAATTTCTTCCGCCAAATCGCGGTTCGCATTGCCGGAAAAAACTTTGATGTTGCCTGTCACGCTCATTAAAATTTAAATTGCGGAAACACGCACGAAGTAAGTGTGTTTTTTGAATCTGTGCGTCCTTACTTCGTGCGGGCTTCTGCAACTGCACAAACGAAAGACGAGCAACTTTTTTGAATTTAAAATTGCTCGTCCGATTAAATATAAAATGGCTGGGGCGGGAGGACTCGAACCTACGAATGCCGGATCCAAAAACCGGTGCCTTACCACTTGGCTACGCCCCAAAAATATTTTTTAGAAACTAATCGGAAACAACTTTAATTTTTCACGATACTTTTTTCGTGAAACAGTTGCTACGGCAAACATTCGCCAACGATGCTCATTCGCAAGGGCTTTGATAGTCGCTTGCCGTGTCTCTTCATTTTCAAAGATTGCAAAAACGCTTGCCCCGCTGCCCGATGTCAAAGCTGTTTTCGCGCCGTTTTTCAAAAGGCTTTTTTTGACGCGCTCGATTTCGGGTTCGATTTTGAAAACCACTTCTTCAAAATCATTTTCGGGTTCAAACTGCCGTAAATACTGCTTTCCAGCCTTGTCACGGCAAAGTTTGAGAATACTTTTTGAAGAAAACTTTGTCAAGCGCGGGAAATTTAATTGTGCAAACGCCCTTGCGGTCGAAACTGAAACATCGGGTGTCACAATCAGCAAAAAATTTTCCTCTAAATCTTCCAGCGGCGTAATTTCCGTTCCGCGTCCTGTTCCGAGCGCAGTTCCGCCGCAGAGAAAAAATGGAACATCCGAACCTAATGTTGAAGCGATTTCAAGCAACTCGTTTGAACTAATTTCTATCTGCCAGAGCCGCGCCAAACCGATTAGCGCGACCGCCGCATTGCTTGAGCCGCCGCCGAGCCCGCCCGGCGACGGGATCTTTTTTTCGAGATGAATTCGCGCGCCTTTTTTTACATTAAATTTTTCGCGCAGAATATTCGCGGCTTTGATAATCAGATTGCCTTCGTCGGTCGGAACGTCGGAAACATCGCAGGTTAAAGTTATTAAATCGTTTTCTGAAAAATGTAAATTGTCGCGCAGCGAAACGGTCTGAAAAGCCGTGCGAATTTCGTGAAAATCGTCGTCGCGTCTGCCCAAAATCTTTAGAAACCAGTTTATTTTAGCGAACGCCGGAAGCGTGAAAGAATTCATCTCGACAGGATAAATTTTTCAACGCGGAGACGCAAAGGCTTTTGAAGTAAAAAGTAAAAAGGTAAAAGGCAAAGCCAATTTCTATTTTACCTTTTTACTTTTTATTTAGTGATAAAAACCTGCGTGAAATAATAAGTTCCGTCAGGCGCAACGGCGACTCCGATTCCCGATTCATTCCAAGCCTTGTCCATAATATTTTCACGATGTCCGGCGGATTGCAGCCACTGCGTGCAAGCCATTTCGACGGGTTTTGAAATTCCTCGATTAAAAGCTATATTTTCGCCAATCGCCGTCCAATCTCTTTCGCCGAATAACGCGGCGCGTTCTTTGACGGTCGAACCGTTTGATTCTGTGTGGCTGAAATAATTTTCCCGCGCCATATTTTCCGAGTGAAATCGCGCCGCCTGCGCCATCTGCTCATTCCATTTGAGCGGGCTTAAATTATTGGCGATTCGTTTTTCGTTCAGCAAATCAAACGCTCTGCGTTCGAGCGAAGAAATCAGCGTCGAGTTTTGCGGCAGGAATTTTAATTTGGCGGATGCCGGAGAATTTTTTGCGGAGGCACTCGAACCATCGGAAATTCTTGGACGAGAGACGGCTAAGGCATTTTCGCTTTTAAAGGCAAATGCCGTTATTTCCCTGACAATTTCCGCATCCGGCACAATCGCCTGCGCTCTTGCGGAAACGGAAAAAATCAGCAGAAATGAAAACGAAAAAATTAGTATGCGGAAAGCGGAAAAATAGTTGGAATTCATACACCTCATTTCGGCAGACGCGACAATCTCGTTTGAGATTCACGTCTTTGCGTCTCCGCATCGCTGCGGATTTGCCATTATCGTCTAAGGTTTAGCGATTTTTATTTCGGACTTTTCGTCTATGGAAAAATCGGTCAAACTTCAAGATTTGAAATTTGTCAGTTAATAAAAATTTTTAATACGAAAGTTTTTCCAGATATTTTTTTGATTTATCTGGCGGCTTGATTCGACAGTTTTTCCTTCAGGCGATTTTCTGCCTCCGCATCGGATGAGATATTTATCGCTCTTTGCCAAGTCATTTTCGCAAGGTCGAATTTTCCCCGCTTTTGATAGACATCGCCGAGATGTTCATAAACAGTTGACGAAGCCGAATCATTGCGAACGGCTTCCTTTAAATACGTCTCGGCTTCATCCAATTTTCCCAATTTAAAATAAGCCCAGCCGAGACTGTCGAGATACGAAGCGTTGGACGGGTCAATGCCGACGGCTTGCTTGATTAAAGCGAGAGCTTCGTCAAATTTTTCGTTTCGTTCGAGCAGGAAATATCCTAAATTGTTAAGCGCGACCGGATTGTCCGGCGATTTTTTCAGCAAATTTCGCAGAGTCTCTTCGGCAGATTGATAATTTCCGGCGGTTTGCTGCGCGGTTGCCAGCGAAAGGTCTGCGATTTGTTTTTTTTCTTCGCTTCCCGCGACGGCGAGAGCTTGACGGGCGGCTTCAACCGCTTCGCCGCCGCGTTTCGCCTGATTATACAAACTTGAAATAAAAATGTAGTTTGTAAAATCGTCGTAATAGACGGACGGCGGCGTTTTGGAAGTTTGGAAATTGTTTGATTTTCTGCCGTTCGACTTTTCGGCTGGCTTTGTAAGTAAAGTTTTAATCAGCCGGACACCTTCGTCAACTCGCCCCAAATCGGTCAAAACCGACGCTTCGAGGCGCGTCAAACTATAATCGTCTTTCAACCGAACGCGCAGGTTGCGAATCGACTGCAAGGCTTCCTGTTTTTTTCCGGTTTCGCGCAGCAGAGAGATATTTTGCTTGTCGGCAAATAAATCATCTTTGCCGAGCAAACGGCGGGCGCGTTCGATGGTCGCTTTCGCTTCGTTCGGCTTTCCGGCATTTTTATAAACCTGAATAATTTTACCGAAAACCTGCGTCGCAAATTCGCGGTCTTCTTCCGTATTTATTTCATCGCTGCCGATTCCCTGAATTTTCAAGGCTTGTTCGTATTCGGCAACCGCTTCGCCCGTGCGATTCGCTCCGGCATACACATCGCCGAGCGAGATTTGCAGCGAAGCCGCCGAGATTTTATCCGTCTTCAACAAATTTGCTATTGCCGAGCGCAGAAATTTCGCCGCGTCATCGATTCGACCTGCGCGCGCTTGAACATCGGCATTAAGTTCAATTAAAGCGACATTATTCGGATTGGCAAAAACCGCCTGCTGAAGTGCCTGAACGGTTGCCGGAGAAATTTTCCCGTCGCCGCTTTCGACGGCTTGTTTTAACAAATCAATCGCTTCGGCATTTTCCGCGTCGTCGGCAATGGCGAGGCTTAGAACTTCGACCGCTTCGCCGGAGCGATTCGCTTTAATCAACGCCGCGCCGAGTTTGAGCGGCACGCTTTCGGGCGCGAGCGATTCCTGCGCTCCCATTATCGAAAGGTAATAGCGCGTGTCAACCGGCGTTGCCGAAGCCTGCCATCTTTTCAAGGCTTCGATGCGCTCGTCCGTTTTATTCGTCCGGTCGTAAAGCGCGCTCAAAAACGCCCAAGCCTCTGCAAAACGCTGGTCGAGCCGCGCGACTTCCTTCCATTCAGCAACAGCTTTTTGCGCGACGGCGAAATCAAAAGGCGCGGCGGGACTGTTAAGATTGCTTTTAACGGTATAAGAAAACGCTAAAATACGATGCGCGCCGAAATTGTCCGGCTGAATTTTGACCGCCAGATTGGAAAGCGCGATGGCTTCGTCAATATCCTGCGGCGGCGTAATTAAAAATAATTCGGCAAGCGCGACATAACCTTCCACTAGCTTCGGATTAAGTTCCAGGGCTTTTTGAAAAGATTCTTTAGCCAGCGTAGTTGCCGCGATATATGCAGCAGTTGACGAACGCCGACGACTCGCGTTTGAAATATAACGCTGTCCTTCGAGCAGTTTAACAAATGCCTGCTCGCGCTGCTGGCGCGAAACGTCAGACTGGCGATTGAGGTTTTCGGCAAGCGTCACAGACAATCGCGGAGTCGGTTTAGCAAGCGGCGCGACAGGTTTCGGCATCGAATCCGTTTGTGCGAAAATCGCCCGCGCTCCAAAGCACGCGACGATTGCCGCCGAACACAACGCCAATTTTAAT
Organism: Pyrinomonadaceae bacterium; assembly: GCA_050996405.1. GTDB lineage: Bacteria > Acidobacteriota > Blastocatellia > Pyrinomonadales > Pyrinomonadaceae > JBPCRW01. Next base: position 19,258 of record JBPCRW010000008.1, read on the forward strand.
TTTTTCATCTCACCTCTCCGGCATCTAATTTTTCCAGACTTTCGACAACTTTTTCCCAAACTCTCCTGCGCGGAAAATTTATCAGACAGACAATTAAAGCGATGGCGGATGCGCGAAGCGTTTGAAATTTATCGCCCGTGAGAGCCGTGATGACAAAACCGATAATCGCAATTATCTCGGCAAGCGCGCTTAAAATTATCGCGTTCGATTGAAGTTGTTTTATCAAACCGGATTTGCCTTTAAGCAATATTGTATCTGCAAGTTTTTCCCAGTTGAAAAAGGCGCGCCGCAGAATAAACGAGCCGACTGCGATAAAAATAATGGCAATCCAGAGAGTGGTTATCGTCGAAGGCGAAGCGGCAGATTCAAATTTAAAAATATCAAACCAAGCCGCGACGGTCAGCGCGATTATCGTCATAATTTCGGCGGCGATGATAATGACGGTCACGCGGTAATTTGCTGCAAGCTGTTCCATAAAAATTTGAGTCCGCCTCAAAGATTAGAAATAGGACGCGGATTTATCGGATTGTGGCGGATTGTCGCGGATTAAAGATAATCTGCGACAATCCGTTTTATCGGCGTTCATCCGCGTCCTATTTCCTTATTTTCAAATTCGCTTCTAAATTTTGATTATCCGGCGAACTCTCTCGGTTCGGCTATTATTTATTTGAACTGCTCGTCGTGTTATTTGAATTATCTTTAATCACGGTCGTCAATGCTTTCGGAATCTGCGAAGCCGTCACGTCGCCCTGATTGGCGATAATCTGGTCGATTATTTCAAATTTCTTTTCGCTGTAATTATTTGTCATCAGCACTCCGTCTTTATCAATCGTCAGCGGATAAATGCCGAAAAACTGATTTTTGAAATTCGTCATAAATGAAACTTTTTCCGGCGGCAGAGCCTTCATCCGTTCGGGATTCGGTTCGGGAATCGAAGCACCGATTAATTTCAACTGCTCTTTGGCTTTATCAACGTAATCGCTGTTCGGGTAATCGCGCACCAGTTGCTGATAGTATTTCGCCGCCTGGTCAGTTTCTTCTTCGATTTGATAAGTCACCGCGAGTTTGTAAAGGTTTTCGTCGTTGTAACTAAAGTTCGGAAATTTCTCCAGATTTTCCAGATAACGAGACTGCGCTCCCTTCAAACCGCCTTTTTTCTGATTAACCGCCAAATCGTAATAATAATTTGCGATAAATAAATTGTGCAGTCCGAGATTGTCCTGCGTTTCTTTCAGACGGGTTTCCGCTTCCGCCCGCAGAGTCGTATTTGGATATTGCTGGAGCAATGCCCGCAAACGCTGTTCAGCTTTTCTGGCGTGGACGGAATCGCGGTCGGGCAAACCAATTTGACGCATTTCGCATTCCGCGATTTTCAAAATCACGCGGTCGGCTAAAGGATGCGTCGGAAAAAACGTCAGCCAATCCTGATAACCGGCTTCGGCTTGAATCAAATCGCTCGTTCCGCCTTCGAGATAAAACGAATCCGCAACGGCAAGTTTCGCCATCGGCAGATACGGCGAATCGGGATAAGTCGTGATAATGGTTTGAAAAAGCAATCGTCCAACATCATAATTATTTTTACGAACTTCGCGCGTCGCCACAATAAAAAGTTCGCGGTCGCGCCCCGGCGTAACCGTGCCGATTAAATTTTCGTATTCTTCATTTCCGCCGCCGCCGAAAATGCCTAAAAATTTTCCTTTCTTTTTCAACTCGCGCGACTTTCCGACGTTTGAAACCGGCGCGGCGCGGTCTTTTGCCGTTTCCGTAATCGTCGCGTCAACGCGCGTCTGCAAATCGCTGGTGGCAGTTTCAATCTGTTCAAGGTCTGCAATTTCGTATTTTTCGGAACGGTCTAATTTACCGTGCAGGTTCGAGATTTGCGATTGCAGATTTGACGCTTCCTTATCCAGGGCTTTGAGCCGCGCCGACGGAGTTTCGAGACTGGCTTTATCGTCCTTTTTCTTATCTTTGTCTTCGTCTTTGAATGCCGAAATCGCGCCCGACAAAGAATGGCGCATCGAATCGACTCTCGAACGCGCGACATCCAGACGCTGCAGCGGCGAACCGTCCGGGGCTTTCGTTTGCTGCGCCGAATTTGTTAAAACCGCGCTCAAAATCAGAAGCAAACTTAAGATAATTGCTTTGTATTTATAAAAAATCATACATCTTCTCCGAATTGCCGATTACCTGTTTCGGCTTGTCAACTTACCCTGAATTTTAAACCCAGTTTGTTCCCGCTTCGATTAAATCTCTCACGCCTTTTGCCGGACTTCCCGCGCCGAAAACCGCCGAACCGGCGACGATGATTTCCGCGCCGCTTTCGACAATCTTTTTGATATTTCCGATATCGACTCCGCCGTCAATTTCGACTCGCGTTTCCAAATTTCGCGCTCGAATCATCTCCCGCAAACGTCTTAATTTATCGAGCGAAGCCGGAATAAATTTTTGCCCGCCGAAACCCGGATTGGCCGACATCAGCAAAATAAAATCGGCAAACGGCAGCGCGTCTTCCAGACAGGCAAGCGACGTTGCCGGATTAACAGCGACACCGGCTTTGCCGCCGTCTTCACGAATCTCCGTTAAAGTCCGATGCAGATGCGCGTCGGCTTCGACGTGAACCGAAACCATATTCGCGCCCGCTTCGACAAACTGCGCGGCGTAGCGATTCGGATTTTCAATCATCAAATGACAATCAATCGGCAGTTTCGTAACTTTTCTGACGGACTTTAAAACCGGCAAACCAATCGTGATATTCGGCACGAACTGTCCGTCCATCACGTCGAAATGCAAAATGCCCGCGCCGCCTTCTTCAACCGCGCGAATTTCCTCGCCGAGCCTTGCAAAATCAGCCGATAAAATTGAAGGAGCTATTTCAAACATTTATTTATTTTCAATGACGAAAATTAAAATTCGTTTTTTCAGCCTGCCGAATTTGTTTGCAATGAGTTAAGTATTAAGTTGCGCGAAAATAATTTACGGTTGCTTGGTTTTCCAAACTACGGCACTTTGCGCGTGCGCGTGTCGCCGCTCGTCGCCGGAGTTTTCGCGGCAGGCGGTTTCGTCGTATTCGGTTTCACCGGCTCGGATTTGTCCGAGTTTGCAGGCGGCGTTAACTTATTAGCCGGTGTCGCCGAACTGTTTTTATTTCCGCCGCTCGAACCCGATTTAGAATTTGTGCCGTTTGAATTGCCGCCCGAATTAACGTTCGCCGCAGTATCGGCGTTGCTGTTTGATTTATTGGAAATCACGTCGCGCGTCGTCTGCGCGGGCTTTTTCGTGTTTGAATTTTTATTTGTTTTAACAGGTTTGTCGGGCGTGATGTCGGTGCTTTCCGCGTCTGTGTTATCCGCCGTATCTTTCTGGACGGTCGCCGGTGCTTCGTTGTCTTCAGGATTCGCTTCGCTGACCACCACCGAAATGACCTGTCCAGTTTTCACCGTTTCGCCCGATTTCGGCAACTGTTCCAAAACCGTGTTCGGGGTTTCATGGCTGTATCGGGTCGCGCGTTTTTTTAGCTTTAAACCGAGCGCAGCCATTTCATTTTCACTTGCGTAAAAATCCTTTCCGACCACTTCCGGCACTTTTACTTCCGCGCCGCGCAAAGAGAGATAAACCACGCCGCCCGCGCCGACCAGAAACGTGCCTGCCAGAGCGACCACGATTAGCAATTTACTAATTGCCGAGACACCTGCTTTGATAATGCTCACAAATATTTCTAACCTTTCAAAACTCGAAAATCAAACCTACGCAGTCTATCATTTTTTATTTAAACGGGCGAGTAATCAAACGCCGCAAAACGAAAAATTCTACGACTTTTCCAGCACGGCGATAAAAAACCCGTCCGTTTCGTCGCGCGGCGGAAAAGTTCTCGCGTCGCCGTCAATGGTCAAAAACTGCTGGGGCAATTTTATTTGAGCTTTCCGAAAATCTTTGTCGTCGCCGAGAAATTTTTCGACAATCCACTCGTTTTCTTCCGGTTCGAGCGAGCAGGTCGAATAAACAAGTCTTCCGCCGCGCCTCAAAACTTTCGATGCGTTTTCTAAGATTCGGAGTTGTTTCGCGGATAATTCCCCAAAATCTTTTTCGCCTAAAAAATAGCGAATTTCGGGATTATGGCGAATCGTTCCCGTCCCCGAACATGGCGCGTCGAGTAAAATTACATCAAAACTCTCATCTGCAAAAGGCAAATTATCGAGCGCGTCGTAAGCCGCAATCTGATAATTTTTCGCGCCGACTCGCTCGCAGTTTTTCCGCGCGACATCCAATCTTCGCAAATATAAATCGCCGCCGACAAATAATTTCCGCGACTCGCCGCCGACCAAATAATTTATCAACGAAAATTTGCTTGCGGGCGCGCAGCAAACGTCCAGAAAACTTTCATTTTGTTTTAAATCGACCGCTTCGGCGACCATTTGCGAAGCCTTGTCCTGAAAATAAATTTTTCCGTTTGCGGCTAATTCGCGCAGGTAATTTTTCTCGTTTTCGACCGTTTCCCGTCGCAGAGATTTTTTGACGGCTTCGGTTGTCCGCGCCGTGAAACGGAAATCGAGTTCCGGCGTTTCGTTATTCGCTCCGGCTAATTTCGCGGTTTCTGCAAAGCCAAACTGCCGAATCCATTTTTCAATCAACCAGCGCGGATGCGAAGTTTCAACCGAAATTTTTTCGATTTCATCCGCAAAATCCAAAACGATTTCTTCGCGTGTGAACTTTCGCAAAATCGCATTGACAAAACCTTTCGCCGAAGTTTTTTTCGCTCGTTGAACAAGATTTACAGAATCGTTTATCGCCGCGTGAGCCGGAATTTTGTCGAGAAAAATCAATTGATAAAGCCCGATTCGCAAAATAATTTTAACGGCTGAATCGAGTTTTTTTCCGTTCGACAATTGTTCAATTATCCGGTCGAGATAAATTTGTTTTCTCAAAACTCCGAGCGTCAATTCGTGACACAAAGCGCGGTCGTTCGCTTCGAGTTTCTCTTCATAAATCGGCAAAAGATACGACGAAAACGCTTTTTCAGTTTCAATTTTCGAGAGAATTTCAAACGCGGCGCGTCTGGCGGGCGAGATATTCATAAGTTTGGAACGATGAATGATGAACGCTGAACGATGAACTAATACAATTTCTTTTATTCATCGTTCAGCGTTCATCATTCATATTTTCTTCTGCGGCGGATTAACCGAAAGCGGGCGCGCGTCTTCGGTTTTGCCGCGCCGCAAAGTTTTATCGACCGCGATTCGGTCGTCGAAAACGAAACATTCGCCTTCCCACAGACTTTCCGTTTCCGGCGTTTCTTCGAGATATTTCAAAATGCCGCCTTCGAGTTGATAAACATTTTCAAAACCCTTTTCTTTCAAAAACGGCGCGAATTTTTCGCAGCGAATTCCGCCTGTGCAGAACATCGCAATCCGTCTATGTTTTTCTGAACTAAAATTTTCTTCAATAAACTTTGGCAAATCGCTGAACTTTTCGATGTTCGGATTTATCGCGCCTTTGAAAGTTCCGGCTTCGATTTCGTAATCGTTTCGCGCGTCCAGAATTATGGTGTTTTCGTCGGAAATTATCTCATTCCAATCGGCAGATTTCGCGTGCGTTCCGATTCCTCTTTCGATTTTAACCATCCGCCGAAGCGATACGATTTCATTTTTAATTCGCACTTTCGCCTTTAAAAACGGGCGTTCCGTGTGAAATGAAGATTTGTAAATCAATTCGGTTTCAAAAATCGTTTCGAGAATTTCAACAAATTTTTCGATGTCCGGCGGCAAGCCCGCAACCGTCGCGTTAAAACCTTCTCCGGCAATAATTATCGTTCCCAAAGCGGAAAATTCGTCCATCGCGGATTTCAAAATCGTTTTGATTTCGGACAAATTTTCCAATCTTTTAAACTGGTAAAAAGTAATAATTTGGATATTCGTTTCGGGCATTTGCTTTTTGCGTTGAATGATAAACTTTGAAATTTATCCTAATTTTTCGCCAATCTGCATTTTGATTCCGTTTAAAAAATCGCGCGTTGCCATTCTTTTTTTGCCTTCGAGCTGCAATTCTTCGATTCTCAAAGCCGTCTGATTTCCGCAGCCGATTATCAGATTATCACTTTTCACTTCTAAAATTTCTCCGACATTTTCCGTTTTTCGCTCTCCGTCTTCCACTTTTCGCGCCTTCCAAATTGTCAGTTTTTTATCTTGATATTTAGTGAACGAAGTCGGAAACGGCTGAAACCCGCGAATGCGATTATTGATTTCCGCCGCCGACAAATTCCAATCAATCGCGCCGTCTTCTTTTTTCAAAATCGGCGCAAAAGTCGCCTGCGAATCGTTTTGCGGCTGTGCGACTAATTCGTCAAACATTGCCAGAGTTTCCGACAATAAATCCGCGCCGAGCAGCGAAAGTCTCCGCATCAACTCAATCGCGTTTTCTTCGCTGGCGATTTCCGTTTCGCGCTGCAAAAAAATTCCGCCCGTGTCCAAACCTGCATCCATTCGCATCGTCGTCACGCCGGTTTTCGTTTCGCCATTAACGATTGCCCAATTGACGGGCGCAGCCCCGCGATATTTCGGAAGCAGCGAAAAATGAACGTTTATCGCGCCTTTTGGAAACACTTCGAGAAAACTTTCAGGCAAAATTCTGCCGTAAGCGACGACGACCGCGACATCCGCCTTGTGCGATTTAAAAGTTTCCAACGCTTCGGGCGTTTTAATTTTTGCAGGCTGAAAAACCTGTAAATTATTCTGCAAGGCAAATTCCTTAACTACCGAAGCGTTTAATTTATTGCCGCGCCCCGCAGGTTTGTCGGGCTGCGTGTAAACCGCGACGACCTCGTGTCCGTCGCGCAAAATCCTCTCTAAACTCGCCGCCGCCGCTTTCGGCGTTCCCATAAAAACAATCTTCATTTTCATAAGATTTTAACCGCGAAAAGACACAAAATTCACAAAATTTTTACTTTGTGTTTTTGTGTCTTTTTGTGGCTGAATCGCTTTCACCTGCATTTATCTTAATCGCATCGAATCAAACATCACTTGAAAAAGCCAGTTTTCTTCCATCGAACCGGGAACGAGATACGCGCCCGCGCCGGTCGCAAAAATCGCCACGTCTTCGCCGCCGTGCGTTTCCGCGCCGAGCGGCACAATCGCTTCCTGCTTATAGTTTGGATTTGTTACTTCCGTTTCGGTCAAATTTGGACGCTCGCCGCCGCGCGCGCCCGTGCCGTTTGCATAACTCAAGGTCGTGTAAGGCTTGCCGTTTTTATCAACTTTATAATTCGCTTCCGGCAATCCGTCGCCGCCGATTTCGCGCACTAAACCTAAAATATTATTGCCGCGCATTGGATAGCCGCCGATGTTGAATGTGTGGCTGTGGTCGGCGGTGACGATTATCAAAGTGTCTTCCGTGTTGACTTTTGCCAGAGCCGCGCGGACGGCGTTTGAAAATTCAATCGCATCTGTCAGAGCGCGGTAGGCATTGCCTTCGTGATGCGCCATATCAATCCGCCCGCCTTCGACCATCAGGAAAAATCCCTTTTTATTTTGCGACAAAATATCAATCGCCTTGCTCGTCATCTCGGATAAAGAAGGCTCGCCCGCAGCATCTTTCGCGCGGTCATAGTTGTAATGCAGATGCGACGGCTCGAAAAGTCCGAGCAGATGTTTCGTCTTTTTCGGGTCAATCGCGTCAAAATCTTTTTTGTTCCAGACATAAGCCGCGTCTTTGTATCGGGTCGTCCATTCTTTAGTTAAATCGCGCCCGTCAAGCCGTTCGCCTTTTTTGTCCGCGTATTCCGGGTCTGGTTCGTCTTTGGTCAAAAATTTCGAGCGTCCGCCGCCGAGCGCGACTTCCAAACCGTCGCCGTGTTTAAATTCGATTAGCTGCCGCGCGATGTCTGGAAACTTAGCCTCGTAAGCGTCTTTTTTGCGAATCGAAATATCGTAATCCGATTCCCAATCGCGGTCAGCCGTGTGCGCGTAACACGCGCCCGGAGTGGCGTGCGTAACTCTCGCGGTCGTTACAACGCCGGTTGATTTTCCAGCGTCTTCCGCCATTTCGAGAATCGTTTTCGTTTCGTTTCCCGCGACGGTTTTGTAATCGTCGTGGACGATATTTTGATTGACCGACAAAACGCCTTCGTCGGTTTTTACGCCCGTTACAATCGCGCTCATCGTCGGCGCGGAATCGGAAGTTTGCTGGTTTGCTGAATAAGTTTTCGAGAAAGCCGAATATGGAAATTCTTCAAAACTAAGGCGATTTTCCTCGCCGCTTTCGCCGCGCAACTGCCCTTCCAAAATTCGCGCCGCCGTGATTGTCGAAACGCCCATCCCGTCGCCGAGAAAAAGAATGACGTTCTTCGCGCGTTTTTTGTTCGGCTTCAAAGCGATTGAACGTTCAATTGCCGCCCGTCCGTCTTTTAACCATGTGTCCGCCGATTCCTGACGCTTAACGGGAAATTGCGGCTGCGTAGTCTGGGCAAAAGTCGAAATGATAAAACAAAACAGGCTCGCCAGAACGAAAACTTTTATTGATATTTTTTGCATAATTAAATCAGTTTATGGAATCGAGCGACGAGGCGGAAGCCCGCCTGTAACAGTTTTTTAAAATCCTTTCGCAGTCGTATCCGCGTCGGTCAAAATTTCTTTTTCTTCCCTTTTTGGCGAATTTACTTTTTCCGCAATTGATTTCCCTTGCATAAATTGCAAAAGATATTCGCGCCCGCCCGCTTTTGAATCCGTGCCGCTCATATTAAATCCGCCGAACGGATGAACGCCGACCAGCGCGCCCGTGCATTTGCGATTTAAATAAAGATTGCCGACGTGAAATTCGCGCCGCGCCTTTTCCAGATTTTCCTGCGATTCGGAATAAACCGCGCCCGTCAAACCGTATTCCGTGTCGTTGGCGATTTCCAAAGCGTTGTCAAAATCTTTCGCTTTGATGACTGCCAAAACAGGCGCGAAAACTTCAGTTTGTTCAATCGTGTCATTCGCTTTAACGTTTTTGATAATCGTCGGTTCGATGTAAAAACCTTTTTCGGAATTTCCCGCGCCGCCCGTCACTACTTCGCCGCCTTCTGATTTTGCGGTTTCGATGGCTTTCGTCGCATTATCAAAAGATTTTTGATTGATAACGGCTGTCATATTTGTTTCGGCTTCGGTCGGAAGCCCGATTTTCAAATTTTTCGTAATTGCCGCGACTTTTTCCAGCAACTCATCATGAACTTTTTCATCCACAATCAGGCGCGAACACGCCGAACATTTCTGCCCTTGAAACCCGAACGCCGCCGAAACGATTCCGCTTGCCGCCGAATCTAAATCGGCATCATCGGCAACCACAATCGCGTCTTTTCCGCCCATTTCCGCGACGACGCGCTTCATCCAACGCTGACCTTTCGGCGTTTTTGCCGCTTCTTCGTAAATATGCAAGCCGACTTTTTTCGAGCCTGTAAAAGAAATAAAACGAATCTTCGGACTTTGCACCAAAAATTCGCCAACGGCTGTTCCGCTTCCGACGACAAAATTTACAACTCCTTTCGGCAAACCGATTTCTTCCAAAACTTCCATAAATTTGTAAGCAATCGTCGGCGCGTCCGGCGAAGGTTTCAAAACTGTTGTGTTGCCGGTGACAATCGCCGCCGTCGTCATCCCGCACATAATCGCCAACGGAAAATTCCACGGCGGAATAATCGCGCCGACTCCAAGCGGAATATACTCAAAACGATTTTCTTCGCCCGCGTAAGGCGTAACCGGCTGCGGCTCTGCCCAGCGCAGCATTTCGCGCCCGTAAAATTCGAGAAAATCAATCGCTTCCGCCGTGTCGCCGTCGGCTTCCGCCCAGGTTTTTCCCGTCTCAAAAATCATCCACGCCGAAAAATAATGTTTTCTCTCGCGCAGAATTTTCGCTGCTTTGAAAAGATAATCGGCGCGCGTCTTTGCCGGAACATACTGCCAGCTTTTAAACGCTTCAGATGCCGCGTCTATCGCTCTTTCAGTCAGATTTTGCGCGTCTGCGTCGGCATCCGAAAACACGCCGACAACCTGCGATTTCTCTGCCGGATTGACGCTTTCAAATTTTTTGTTAGTTGTAATGCGCTCGCCGTTAATGATAATCGGATATTCTTTGCCCAGTTCACCGCGCACTTTTTCTATTGCTTGTCGCATCGCGTCGGCATTTTCCGCAATCGAAAAATCGATAAAAGGTTCGTTTCTAAATTCGTCTAAACTTTTTTGTGTTTGCATAATTTTATTTTGCCGCTCTGATTTTATACTGTTTCAAAAATGACCTCTTTCAGTTTGGGCAACGGTTTTCCGTCTTCCTTAAAAATTTCAATAACTTCTTCGACTGCCTGATTCAATTCCTTAAATACTTTCAGCGCGTCTTTGCCGTGAACGCCGCCATACATCAATTCAGGACACATTCCGATAAAGCAATTGTCCTCGTCGCTCCAATAAACGATTTTTTTATAACGGTCGGATTCTTTTCTCATTTTCCTTTTACCTCTCTGATGGCTTCTCTAACGTCTTTCCTCTGATATTTTTGCGCGCCATCCCCGCTTTTACCCGAAATCGTAACGATTTTTGGACATAAAGGATGTTCGTAATTTCGATGACTTCCCTTTCCGCCGCGATTTGTAAAACCGTTACGCTCTAAATTCAGCAATTAATTCTCTGACTTTCGGCGGCATAGACTATTCCCATTTTCCGGTTTTCTGCAATCTTTTAATCTTGCGTTTTGCCAATTCCCGCTTCAACTTCGTCATTCTATCGAGAAAAACAATGCCGTCGCAGTGGTCGGTTTCGTGCAGAATACAGCGCGCCGTCAATTCCGTGCCGTCGAGTTCAAAC
>JBPCRW010000043.1:0-8104 GCA_050996405.1 Pyrinomonadaceae bacterium
TCGTCCAACTGACGATTACCGGAATGCGCGCCGTGATGGGCGATATGGATTTAGACCACACGCTTTCACAGCGCGACCAGATTAACACCAAACTGCGTTTGATTCTGGACGAAGCGACTGATAAATGGGGTGTCAAAGTGACGCGCGTCGACGTGAAAAATATCAATCCGCCGGAAGACGTTCGCATCACGATGGAAAAACAGATGACCGCCGAACGCAACCGCCGCGCCTTGATTTTAACGGCGGAAGGCGACCGCCAAGCCGCTATCACGCGCGCCGAAGGCGAAAAACAGGCGGCAATCACGCGCTCGGAAGGAATTAAGGAATCGGCGGTTTTAGAAGCCGAAGGCGCGGCACAGGCTCGCCTGAAAGCGGCTTCGGCGGAAGCGCAGGCAATCGCGCAAATCGCGCAGTCAATCGGCAGTCCCGAACAGACGACGCAGTATTTAATTACGGCGCGCTACATCGAAAGTTTGCGCGATATGACCAGAACAAATAACTCGAAAGTGATTTTTATGCCGATGGAAACGTCGAGCATGCTGTCGAGCATCGGCGCAATCAAAGAAGTTTTTTCGGAAACGGGCGAGAAAAAAGAGGCTTTGCCGAATCCGCCGCGCGTTAGTCGCCGCGAACTCGGCGAATAAACGAGACTAACTTTAATTCAGAGCGCGAAACGCGAAGTGCGAAATACGAAAGTCGTTTTTCAATTTGCATTCTTCGTTTCGCGCTCTGAATTTTCTACCGTTTTATTTTCTGTTAAAATTTTTCTGATGAAGTTTGTAAAAATTCTGGCGTTTGTTTTTCTTTTTCTGCTGCTCGTCACAGGCGGTCTTTTTTATTGGATTTATAAATCGGTTCGCACGCCGCACGCGCACGCGAAATCAAACGTTTATATTGAAATTCCGAAAGGCTCAACGCCGACGGAAATTATTGCCAAACTTACCGGCGAAGGAATTCTGGCGAGCGAATATCCGACGCTCGTTTATCTGCGCTCCTTCGGCGACGCGAGTAAATTACGCGCCGGAGAATATCAATTCGATTCTCCCATTACGCCTTTGCAGGTTATCGCCGAACTCGAAAAAGGCGAGGAACGCACGACGAAATTAACAATTCCCGAAGGCTTTACCAGATTCGACATTGCCAAAAGAATCAACGAAAAATTTCCGCAAAATCCGGCAATTGACGACAAACAAATTCTGGCTTTGATGGACGATGTGAGTTTGATAAAGGATTTCGATTCGCAGGCGAAAAATCTCGAAGGCTATATGTTTCCGACCACTTATAATTTTCCGAAGGAAACCGCGCCGAAACAAATTATCAAAGCGATGGTCGAACAGTTTAAAAAAATCTGGCGACCCGAATGGAACGAACGCGCCCGACAATTAAATAAAACGCCGCGCGAAATCGTCATCATCGGAAGTTTGATTGAAACCGAATCGAAATTTGACGACGAACGCGCCAACGTCGCATCTGTAATTTACAATCGTCTGCAAAAAGGAATTCCGCTCGGCATAGACCAAACCGCCGTCTATCTGGCTAAAGTTGAAAATCGTTGGAACGGCACAATTTATAAAAGCACTCTCGAAGCAGATTCGCCTTATAACACGCGAAAATATTCAGGGTTGCCGCCAAGCCCGATTTCTTCCGTCTCCGAAAGCGCAATTGAAGCTGCGCTAAATCCCGCGCAGACCGATTATATTTATTACGTTTTAGACGCAACGCGCGACGACGGACGGCAGATTTTTTTTAATAATTTTCCGGATTTTCAACGCGCTAAGAATGCTTATCAAGTTTATCTCGAAGATCAGCGAAAAATTAAAAGAGAACAGGAAGCGGCAAATGCCAACTGATTTTGTTTGCAATTTCGCGGCGGTTATGTTTTTAATAAAAGCACAGAGCAAATGTCGAACGCAGCCGCAAAATTTCAACATCTCCATCATCACGCGCAGACACATCATCGCGCGAACTAATTCCGTTTTTAAAATACAGAAAAATTAGTTTTATCTTTTAAGCGCGAACTTTGAAAAAGTTTTCGAGGGCGCGAATTTGTCTTTTACAAATGAACACGAAATTAAAAATCGCATTACAAAAATCGGGACGCTTGAGCGAAGAATCAGGCGCGTTGCTGAAAAGATGCGGCATCGCTTTTTCAAACGGTTTCGGAAAACTCCGCGCCGAAGCACAGAATTTTCCGCTCGAAATCTTTTTTCTGCGCGACGACGACATTCCCGAATACGTCGCCGACGGCGTGGCGGACATCGGCATCGTCGGCGAAAATGTTTTGGCGGAAACTTTGAAAAATGTTCGTGTGATTGAAAGTTTAGGTTTCGGAAAATGCCGTCTGTCGCTTGCCGTGCCGAAAAATTTTGCGTATCAATCCATCGCGGATTTTAACGGCAAACGCATTGCGACAACATATCCGAACATCCTGCAAAAATTTTTCGCCGCAAAAAATATCAGAGCGGAAATTCACACCATCAGCGGTTCGGTCGAAATCGCGCCGTCAATCGGTTTGGCGGATGCGGTTTGCGACCTAGTCAGTTCGGGCAGCACGCTTTTTACTAACGGCTTGCGCGAAGTCGAAACCGTAATGAAATCCGAAGCGGTTTTGATTGCGCGGAAAAATCTCGACGAAAATTTACAAAGGATTCTCGAAAAATTTCTGTTCCGCATTCGTTCCGTTAAAGCCGCAGAGCGAAACAAATATATTTTGCTCAACGCGCCGAACGAAAAACTGCAAGAAATTATTAAACTGCTGCCCGGAATTAAAAGCCCGACAGTGATGCCGCTGGCGGAAAAAAATTGGAGTTCCGTTCATTCGGTAATCGGCGAAAACGATTTTTGGGAAGTCGTCGAAAGCCTGAAAAAAGCGGGCGCGGAAGGAATTCTGGTGATTTCGATTGACCAGATGATTCAATGATAATGGTAAATTGTAAATGGATTTCTAATGATTTTATAAATATGCAGATTATAAAAAAACCGAAAAAAGAAACTTGGGCTGAAATTCTCGCGCGTCCGGCGATTGACACGAAGTTTTTGGAGCGAACCGTCGCCAATATTTTGCAGGACGTAAAAAATCACGGCGACGAAGCGTTAAAACATTGCGCGCGTCATTTCGATAAAGTCGAACTCGACGATTTTCTTGTGACGGAAGAAGAATTTAACGAAGCCGAAACGCAAATTTCCGACGAATTAAAACAAGCGATAAACACGGCAAAAGCGAATATCGAAAAATTTCACGCCGCGCAAGTTGAAAAAACGGAAATTATCGAAACGACCAGAGGCGTGTTCTGCTGGCGCAAATCCGTGCCGGTTGAAAAAGTCGGGCTGTATATTCCCGCCGGAACTGCGCCGCTTTTTTCGACCGTTTTAATGCTCGCCATTCCCGCCAAACTTGCGGGCTGTAAAGAAATAATTTTGTGTTCGCCGCCCGATACGCAGGGCAAAGTAAATGCCGCAACGCTTTACGCCGCAAGGGTTTGCGGCGCGACGAAAGTTTTCAAAATCGGCGGCGCGCAAGCCGTCGGCGCGCTCGGATTCGGCACAAAATCCGTTCCGAAAGTTGATAAAATCTTCGGACCCGGCAATCAATTTGTGACCGAAGCGAAACAGCAAATTACAAAATTCGGCGCGGCGATTGATATGCCCGCCGGACCTTCGGAAATGGCAATTTTGGCTGATGAAACGTGCGTTCCTGCATTTGTTGCCGCCGATTTGCTTTCACAGGCAGAACACGGAGTTGACAGCCAGGTTTTGCTGGTCACGACAAGCGAAAAAGTTATCGAAGAAACCTTCACCGAACTTGAAAAACAGCTTAAAGTTTTACCGCGCGAAAATATCGCGTCAAAAGCGTTGGAAAACTCGAAAGCGATTTTAATTGAAAATATCGAAACGGCAATCGAGATTTTGAACGAATACGCCGCCGAGCATTTGATTTTGGCGATTGAAAACGCAGACGAAATCGCGGAGAAAATTATCAATGCCGGTTCAATCTTTTTAGGAAACTATTCGTGCGAATCGGCGGGCGATTACGCTTCCGGCACAAATCACACTTTGCCGACTGGCGGTTATGCGCGAAGTTACGGCGGCGTATCGCTTGATTCATTTGTTAAAAAAATCACGTTTCAAAAATTGACCAAAATGGGTTTAAAAAATCTCGGTAAAACGATTGAATGTTTAGCCGAAGCCGAGCATCTGCAGGCGCACAAAAATGCCGTTTCAATTCGGTTGGAGAAATTAGCCGCGAACAAACTCGGCTGGTTATAATTTTATTTCGTGTCTTTTTGTGTTTTTTCGTGGCAAAAATTTTATGAATTTAGAAAATCTTGTTCGTGAAAACATCAAATGCCTAACGCCGTATTCTTCCGCCCGAAAAGAATTCGGCGGCGCGGCGCGAATTTTTCTCGATGCGAATGAAAACGGTTTCGGTTCGCCTCTAGCGCGAAATTACAATCGTTATCCAGACCCTCTGCAAACGGAAATCAAAGAAAAAATCGCCGAATTTAATAATGTAAAACCGTCCGAAATTTTTATTGGAAACGGCAGCGACGAAGCGATTGATTTACTGTTCAGAATTTTTTGCGAGCCGCGCCGCGACAACGTTTTAATCTGCCCGCCGACGTATGGAATGTATGAAGTTTCGGCGGAAATCAACGATGTTTCGATAAAACGCGCAAAGTTGACGGCAGATTTTCGACTGGATTTTGACGCGATTGAAAAAGCGATTGACGAATGCACAAAACTGCTTTTTATCTGCTCGCCAAATAATCCGACCGGCAATGCGTTTGCGCGTGAAGAAATTTTGAATCTGGCGAAATCCTTCAATGGAATCGTCGTCGTTGACGAAGCGTATATTCATTTTTCGCGCGAAAAATCTTTGATTGACGAAATTGAGATTTTCTCGAATCTTGTTGTTTTACAGACGTTTTCAAAGGCTTGGGGTTTAGCCGGTTTGCGCGTCGGTCTGGCATTTGCAAATGAAGAAATAATTCGACTTTTCAATAAAGTAAAGCCGCCGTATAACGTTTCGCAAATCGCGCAGGACACAATTTCTGATGCTTTAAAAAATATCGCTGAAGTCGAATATATGATTGCAAAAATTATCGCCGGACGCGAAAAGTTAATTGGAGATTTGCGAAAATTTTCATTCATTGAAAAGATTTATCCTACCGATGCAAATTTTGTTTTGATAAAAACTAAAGACGCGAACGGTGTTTATAAATTTCTGCTGAACGAAAAAATCGTCGTGCGGAATCGAAACAGCGTCGAACTTTGCGCCGGTTGTTTGCGAATCACAATCGGAACGCCGGACGAAAATAAAAGTTTATTGAAAGCATTGGAAAAGTTCACCGCAGAGCCGCAGAAAACGCGGAGTTTTTAGAGAAAATTATTTTTCCGCGTTTCTGCGGCGCAAAACATTTTATGAAAAAAGTATTATTTATTGACCGCGACGGCAGCTTGATTTACGAACCGGAAGATTTTCAGGTTGACTCCTTTGCGAAGCTGAAATTTCTGCCGCAGGTCGTCACTTATCTCGGAAAAATCGCCCGCCAGCTTGATTATGAACTCGTAATGGTGACGAATCAGGACGGACTCGGCACGGAAAATTTTCCCGAAGAAAATTTTTTTCCGCCGCATAATTTTCTGCTTGAAATCTTCGCGGGTGAAGGCATAAATTTTTCCGAAATCTGCATTGACCGTTCGTTTGAACACGAAAATAAATTGACGCGCAAACCAAATACCGGAATGCTGACAAAATATCTCGAAGGCGATTACGATTTGAAAAATTCGTTTGTCATCGGCGACCGCGTAACCGACGTTCAGCTTGCGAAAAATCTCGGCGCGAAAGCGATTTTTATCAAAAACGCAAATTTTGACATTCCGCAAACGGGCGAAACCGTGCAGTTAATTGCCGGCAATTGGAAAGAAATTTATGAATTTCTGAAACTGCCGCCGCGCCGCGTTTCGCACAAACGCCGGACGAAGGAAACGGAAATTTCGGTTGAACTAAATCTTGACGGAAAAGGTTTTGCCGAAATTTCAACCGGCATTTCGTTTTTCGACCATTTGCTCGAACAAATTGCGCGTCACGCGGATTTCGATTTAAAAATCACGGCGAAAGGCGATTTGCAAGTGGACGAACATCACACGATTGAAGATGTTGCGATAACTTTTGGCGAAGCGTTTAATTCTGCTTTGCACGATAAGCGCGGAATGGAACGTTATGGTTTTTGTTTGCCGATGGATGATTGTCTGGCGCAAGTCGCGGTTGATTTCGGCGGGCGAAATTGGTGTGTTTGGGAAGCGGAATTCCGGCGTGAAATGATTGGCAAAATGCCGACCGAAATGTTTTTTCATTTCTTCAAATCTTTTTCCGACAAGGCGCAGTGCAATCTGAATATCAAAGCCGAAGGCGTGAACGAGCATCACAAAATCGAAGCGATTTTCAAAGCGTTTGCCAGAGCCGCGAAAATGGCTGTGCGGCGCGAAATTTCGAGCGATTCTTTGCCGACGACGAAAGGAAGATTTTAAATGCAAAACTGAAAATGCAAAGTGCAAAATTAGAAATCAGATTTTTAGTTTTTATTCTATGAAAGTTGCGATTGTGAAATACAACGCCGGAAACGTCGAATCGGTAAAAAACGCGCTCGTTCGTTTGAATGTCGAACCGATTTTAACCGACGATGCGGAAACGCTGGAATCAGCCGATAAAATAATTTTTCCGGGCGTTGGCGAAGCGTCGAGCGCGATGAAATATCTACGCGAAAAAAATCTGGATACAGCGATTAAAAATCTCGTTCAGCCGGTTTTGGGAATTTGTCTCGGAATGCAATTACTGTGTGATTTTTCCGAAGAAAATGAAACAAAATGTCTGGAAATTTTACCGTATCGCGTCAGAAAATTTGAATCCAAAACGCTGAAAATTCCGCAGACGGGTTGGAATAGTATCTTCGATTTAAAGTCAGATTTATTCAAAGCTATTGTGGAAAATTCATACGTTTATTTCGTGCATAGTTTCTACGTCGAAACGGGCGCGGAAACAATCGCAGCCTGCAATTATTCCACTAAGTTCAGCGCGGCAATCAAACATAAAAATTTTTACGCCGTGCAGTTTCACGCGGAAAAATCGAGCGCGGTCGGCGAGAAGATTTTAGAGAATTTTTTAGGAATTTAGCCGCAGGATTTTTGGAAAGTAATAGCCATAAAAGACTCAACTTTTATTTTGTGATTTTTGTGACCTTTTGTGGCTATTGCCGCTCTGGTAAAAACAATATGATTGAAATAATTCCCGCGATTGATTTGATTGACGGCAAATGCGTGCGGCTTATGCAAGGTGATTTCGCACGGAAAAAAATTTACAACGAAAATCCTTTGGAAGCGGCAAAAGAGTTTGAATCATTCGGATTAAAACGCCTGCACATTGTTGATTTGGACGGCGCGAAAACCGGCAAAATTTCAAATTTGAAAGTGCTGGAAACAATTGCGCGCAACACAAATCTGACAATAGATTTCGGCGGCGGAATCAAAACCGATGAAGATATTCAAGCGGTTTTTGACGCGGGCGCAGGCGCGGCGAGCATTGGAAGCGTCGCCGTCAAAGATGCGAAAAAAATTTTCGCGTGGATTGAAAAATACGGCGGCGAAAAAATTCTGCTCGGCGCGGACGTCAAAAACGAAAAACTGGCAATAAACGGCTGGCAGACGGAAACGGAAACAGAAATCATCCCGTTTTTAAAAGAGTATTTTGCGAAAGGCGTAAGGCAAACTTTCGTCACAGACATTTCAAAAGACGGACTTTTGCAAGGTTCTGCAACCGAGCTTTACGCGAAAATTCTGCGCGAAATTCCAAATTTAAAGTTAATCGCTTCGGGTGGAGTTTCGGGAATTGAAGATGTTTATGAACTGGAAAAAATCGGCTGCGCGGGCGTAATTGTCGGCAAGGCGATTTACGAAGGGAAAATAAAATTAGGCGAAACGATGAAGTATGAACGATGAACGATGAGTAAAAACAATTCATCGTTCATCGTTCATACTTCATCGTTTAAATAAATGTTAGCCAAACGTATAATTCCGTGTCTTGATGTCAAAGACGGGCGCACGGTTA
>JBPCRW010000060.1:0-7325 GCA_050996405.1 Pyrinomonadaceae bacterium
AGAGAAAGCGGATACCAAAAATGGGACGGATTGGATAAAAAGTGGAGAGGTTTTAAAATTGCTAAAAATAAGACTTTTAATTGCAACAATTATAACTATCTTTGAGTCCGACCTCCGGCATTTTCACCTTCTTTTTCGAACCTTTCAAATTTAATTAAACAACTTAATTTAAAACAGTTACCTTTAATAAAAAAGCGCAGCTTAAAAAAAAACTGCGCTTTTTCCGCCATGCAAAAAGTTTAATTGTTAGTCGGCGGAGTGGGCGTGCCTGCGCTGCCCGGCATTATTTGTCCGCCCGTTCTTCGCATTCCGGGCATTCCGCCGCGCATTCCTCTTCCGCCTTCGCGGTCTTTTCCCATCTGCTCCATCAGAGTTTTTTGGTCAGCCGTTAAAACGGCGAGAATATCGTTATGCATTTTCTCCATATTCGTTCTCATTTGCGTCTGCATCTGCACTTGCAAAGCGTTCAGGCGCGTTCCCTGTTCGGTCGTCAGCAATCCTTCGCGTTTCAAACGCATCAAATTTCCCATTTCTTCAAACTGGGATTTATTTGCTTCTCCAGAGTTTCTGGCACTTTCCTGAATAGCCTGGATTCTCTGTTTTTGAGCGTCGGTTAGATTTAATTTATTAAAATCCATCATTCCGCCGCGTCCGCGCATTTCCGCGCCGCGTCGTCCTTTATCCATTTTTTCGCCGCCGTATCTTTTCATTCCGCCGCCATCTCTCGGCGGTTGATTTGGCTGACTGCCCTGCGCCATTGCGAACGAGCCAAAAGCCGCAACCGCCGAAACCGTTAGGAGAATATTTTTGATTGACATTTTTATCTACCTCTTAATCTTACAAATTTGTTTTGATATACAGAGACGCAACTCTGATTACACATTAGACATTTAAAACAGCTTTTTAGTTACATGAAAATTATAAAGTAATATAGAATTCCGCTCGGATTTTGCATTTCCTATTTAACTTTTCGAGAATGCCAAGTTAAAATTCAAAGTTGATTCTTTGCAGGAAAAGGAAACTCAATGAGGTTTTTACCGGAAATCAATTCACCGCAGGATTTGCGGCAGTTAAAAATTGAAGATTTGCAGGAAGTTGCCGACGAAGTGCGGCAGTTTATTTTGGAAACAACTTCGCGCGTCGGCGGACACACGGGCGCGAGTCTCGGCGCGGTCGAACTCGCCGTTGCGATGCATTACGTTTTCGATACGCCGCACGATAAACTGATTTGGGACGTGGGGCATCAGGCTTACGCGCACAAAATTTTGACGGGCAGACGCGACCGATTGCACACGATAAAACAATACAACGGTTTGAGCGGTTTTTTGCGGCGAGACGAATCCGAATACGATACTTTCGGCGCGGGACACGCTTCGACTTCGCTCTCCGCCGCGCTCGGAATGGCGGTGGCGCGCGATCAAAAGGGCGAAGATTTTCACGTCTGCACTTTGATTGGCGATTCGTCGCTCGCGGGCGGAATGGCGATGGAGGCAATCAATCAAGCCGGACATTTAAAATCGCGTTTGATTGTTCTGTTAAACGACAACGAAATGTCAATCGCTCCGGCGGTCGGCGGTTTGGCAAGATATTTGAACCGCATCAAAGGCGCGCAGAGTTATCAGCAATTAAAAGAAGAAATCGGCGACACGCTCGAAAGCGTTCCGCGTTTCGGCGAGCGGCTTCGCAAGGCTGCGAAAACCGTCAAAGACGCAATCGCGGCGGCGGTTTTGCCGGGCGCGCTCGTCAACGAACTCGGTTTCAAATACATCGGTTACATTGACGGTCATAATGTTCCGATGCTCGTTCGCGCTTTGGAAGAAGCGAAAAAAGTTGACGATGGTCCCGTAATTGTTCACGCTTTGACGACGAAGGGGAAAGGTTTTCCGAACCCCGAAAAAAATTATTACGCTTATCACGCGACCGGACCGTATGACATTAAAACCGGCTTGCCGCATAAATCGAATAAGCCCGCGCCGCCGACTTATACGGAAGTTTTCGGCAAAACGATGTGCGAATTGATGGAGCGCGATAAATCAATCGTCGCGCTGACCGCCGCGATGCCGGACGGCACGGGAATGGATTTCGTGTTGGATAAATTTCCCGAACGCGCGTTCGATGTCGGCATCGCCGAGCAGCACGCCGTGACGTTTTGCGCCGGACTCGCGTGCGAAGGTTTAAAACCCGTCGCCGCGATTTATTCGACGTTTTTGCAGCGCGCCTTCGACCAGATAATTCACGACGTTTGCCTGCAAAATCTGAACGTCACATTTGCGATGGACAGAGCCGGAATTGTCGGCGCGGACGGTCCGACGCATCACGGGCTTTTAGATATTGCATATTTGCGCGGTTATCCGAATATCGTTTTGGGCGCGCCGAAAGACGAAGCCGAAATGCGCGATATGCTTTACACGATGATTGAATATCCCTTCCCTGCCGCGATTCGTTATCCGCGCGGTAATGGTTACGGCGTAGATATTTCCGCCGCCCCGAAACTTTTAGAAATAGGCAAAGCGGAATTGCTGCGCGATGGCGGCGGCGAAGATTTGGCGATTGTGGCTTACGGTTCGATGGTTTATCCGGCGATGGAAGCGGCGAAAAATTTGGCGAAAGCCGGTATCGAAGCGACAATTGTCAACGCGCGTTTCGTCAAACCGCTCGATGCGGAAATGATTTTGTCTCTGGCGCGTTCGCATCGTTTAATCGTGACGGTCGAAGAAGCGTATCTGGCGGGCGGTTTCGGCTCGGCAGTGCTGGAATTATTGGAAGAAAATAATTTGCAGGACAAAGTAAAAATTGTCCGAATGGGCGTTCCCGACCGAATTGTGACGCACGGCGACGCGAAACTTCTGCTTGCCAAATACGGCTTGGACGCGGACGGAATTTATCAAAAAGCGAAACAATCAATTGAAAATTTGGGAACGCGCCGGACGGAAAAAAAACGACTTAAAATAGTTAAATAACGGTAAGTGGTAAATGGTAAGTGGAAGAACCATTCTTTGATTTACCATTTACCACTCGCCATTTACCATTAAATAAATGAACAACAAACGAAAAACAAATAGAAATCTTCCTTTTATTATCGGCTTAGCTTTGCTGAGTTTTATAATTGGCGGGTGCGCGTCAGGCACAACGTCAACGGGCAGCAAAACAAACGCGAATACGTCCGGCAAAAGCGCGGCGGAGATTTACAGCAAAGCCGCGCCGGGCGCAAATCCGCCGAACGCGCTGGGCGCGCCGAACGCGCCCGTGACGATTGAAGAATTTGCCGATTTTCAATGCCCGACCTGCGCGCTGATGCATCCGAAAGTGCAGGAACTACGCGCCGCTTACGGCGACCGCGTGCGAATTATTTTCCGCGATTTTCCGCTTCAAATGCACCCGCACGGATATGAAGCCGCCGTCGCCGCCGAAGCCGCCGGAATGCAGGGAAAATTCTGGGATATGCAGAATCTGCTGTTCACAAATCAGAATAATTGGGCGACCGCTCCCGATGCCCGTAAAATTTTTGAAGATTACGCCCAGAAACTCGGACTAGACGTTGAAAAGTTTAAAGACGATATGGCTGGATTGATTACTAAAAATCGCGTTGACGCGGATTTGCAGCGCGGAAATTCGCTCGGTATAAATTCCACGCCGACATTTTTTATTAACGGAAATCCGGTCGGGCAGCAGGATTTAAGCGTCGAAGGAATGAAAAGAATCATCGACGGCGAATTGCAGAAAGCTCAAAGCCGCAGCCAGCCGAATCAGTCCGCTCCGACCGCAAATAATTCCGCGCAGTCAAACATCAACGCGGAAAACAAATGAACGGTTTAAAAAATAATTTCGGTTCATTCGCCAAATTCGCCTGCGTCGCCGCGCTCGTTTCTCTCATCGGACTTGGCGACTCGGTTTATTTGACGATTCATTATCTGAAGGGCGAAATGGTGCCGTGCAGCATCGTCGCGGGATGCGAAACGGTTTTGTCTAGTTCTTACGCGGCGATTGCGGGAATTCCGCTGGGAATTTTCGGCGCGGTCGCTTATTTTGTCGCGTTCGGTTTGTCCGTTTTGACCATCTTCGGCAACTCGAAAGCCTGGTTTCTGTTTGGTGTTGAAACTATTCTGATGTCGCTTTTTACGCTCTGGCTGTTGTATCTGCAAGGCTTTGTCATCGGAGCTTTTTGTCAATTTTGTCTGCTTTCAGCCGCTTCGACTTTTGCTCTTTTCATTATCGCCGCCGCTTCAAAATTCTGGCGTTCGAGATTGTAATCTGCGGGTTTGAAACTGTTTTCATAACTTAATCGAATAATGATTTGAGGGAAGAATTTTCTTTCCGTCTGGATTCTCGATTTTGAGAAAAGATAGAATTGTGTAAAAAATTTGTGGCATAATGCGTTGGAATAAAGTAAGTTAGAAATACTACTTTACCGATATAAAAAGGGTCTGAAAATTTTGGCACAAGCCGTTCTCCAACGCATCGCTTCGGGTGATAAAACCGCCGTTCAGGAATGTCTGAACAAATACGGCGGGCTTGTCTGGTCGCTCGCGCGTCGAATGTCGCCGAACACGGACGACGCGGAAGATGCCGTGCAGGAAATTTTTACCGACATTTGGAAAAACGCGGTGCGTTTTGACGAAGCGCAGGCATCAGAGACGACGTTCGTCGCCATGATTGCGCGTCGGCGTTTGATTGACCGCCTGCGGAAATCGCAGCGTCAATTAAACACGGATTCGCTGGAAGACGTTTTAACCGAACCCGGAAAAGATTACACGCGCGAGATGCAGATTTGCATCGAAGCAAAAGAAGTGGCGGCGGTAATGAAGGATTTGCGCCCCGAACAGCAAAAGGTTTTATATCTTTCAATCGTTCAGGGATTATCGCATCAGGAAATCGCCGATTTAACGGGAATGCCGGTTGGAACGGTCAAAACTCATGCCCGACGCGGTTTGATACAAATCAGAGAACTTTTAAACGGCTCAAATTCCGGCAAGGAGGTTTCGACATGAAAGAAGAACAAAAAGAAAAAATGCTGAACCTGCTTGCCGACCGTGCCATTTTCGGTTTGAGCGAAGATGAGAAAGCTGAACTCGCGCAAGTTGAAAATGAGTTTCCTGAATTAAGAAATGAGTCGCTGAAAATCTCGCAGTCGTTTGAATTGGCAACGGCGGCATTTAGTTTAGTTAATCTAAATGTGAACCAGCCTTTGCCGAATCATTTGAACTCAAAAATTTTAGCCGACGCGGACAAGTTTTTTGCCGCTTCCGAAATCGCGCCGGAAGAATATCAAAAGACTTTGGTGTTTTCATCGCCGCAGCGTTCGATTTGGAATCGGCTCGGCTGGCTGCTTGCGGCTTTGGCTTGTATCGCGCTGCTGGTAAATATCTGGCTGACGCGCGTTTCGCCGCCAAAAGATTTGGGCGGCACTAACCCGCAGCCGACCGCTTCGCCCGTAATTCAAACGAATTTCGCAGAGCAGCGCGAGCAGCTTTTGGCTTCGGCGGGTGACGTGATTCAGGAGAATTGGACTGATTTTAATCCGAAACAGCCGCGCAATGTTTCGGGCGATGTCGTCTGGAGCAATTCGCGGCAAAAGGGTTTCGTGCGTTTCCGCAATTTGCCTGTTAACGACACAGCCAAAGAAACATATCAGCTTTGGATTTTCGATAAAAATCAGGACGCGGATACGCCGGTTGACGGCGGCACGTTTGACGTTGACCAAAACGGCGACGTGATTATTCCGATTGACGCGAAATTAAAAATCCAGAATCCGACGAAATTTGCCGTCACCGCCGAAAAACCCGGCGGCGTAGTCGTCTCCAAACTCGGCAAAGTAATGGCGGTTGCGAAAATTGAAACCTGATTTATATTTCCCGCGTCTTTAAAATCAACAATAAATCCGACGCGGGAAAATCTCGAACAGTTTAATCGGAAAAACGCGAAGTTTTTTCCGGCGAATCTTTATTTTTAAGGCATTAAGTTTTCCGTTTTTATCAAAATCAATATAAGGAGTTTTGCAATGAACATCAAACGAGTTTTCATCTCTCTGCTCGTGCTGTTTTCGTTTATGACAATAGTAATTTCAGCACAGACGAGCGATAAATTACCACCGATTCGATATACCGAATATAAATTGAAAAACGGCTTGACCGTCGTCATGCATCCGGATAAATCCACGCCGATTGTCGCCGTCAACGTCTGGTATCACGTCGGCTCAAAAAATGAATCTCCGGGCAGAACCGGATTCGCGCATCTATTCGAGCATATGATGTTTCAGGGCGCGAAAAATTACAGCGACGGCTATCTGAACGCGATGGAAGACCTCGGCGCGAACGTCAACGGGACGACCGACCAGGACAGAACTTATTATTACGAAGTCGTGCCGTCGAATTTTCTGGAACGCGCGATTTATCTGGAAGCTGACCGGATGGGCGGGCTGCTCGACGCGATGACGCAGGAAAAATTAGATAACCAGCGCGATGTCGTCAAAAACGAACGCCGCCAGAGAGTTGATAACCAGCCGTATGGAACGATGTCGGAAAGAATCGGCGACATTATGTATCCGGTCGGGCATCCGTATCATCATTCGGTTATCGGCTCGATGGAAGATTTGTCCGCCGCCTCCCTCGATGATGTCAAAGGCTTTTTCCGGCAGTATTACGAGCCGAACAACGCGGTGCTTACTGTGGCTGGCGACTATAACGAAAAACAAGCGCGGGCTTGGATTCAAAAATATTTCGGTCCGATTGCGAAAGGCACGCCGATAGACCGCCCGAATCAACCCGAACCGGAATTAAACGGCGTAGTCCGCAAAGTTTATGAAGACGCAGTTCCTTTGCCGCGCCTGGCAATTATCTGGCACAGCGTTCCGCAATATGCGCCGGACGAAGCCGCGCTCGATATGCTCGGTTCGATTCTCTCGGCGGGCAGAGGCTCGCGCCTGCAAAGCGATTTGGTTTACGGAAAAGAAATCGCGCAATCAATCGGCGCGTTTAACAGCACGAGCGAAATCGCAGGTTTGTTTCAAATAAGCGCGTTGGCAAGACCGGGCAAATCTTTAGACGAAATTGAAAAGGAAATCAATTCGGAAATCGAGCGCATCAAAAAAGAACCGCCGACGACGGAGGAAATGACCCGCGCGCTGAACACGCGAGAAGCCTCCGCCATTTACAGCCTGCAAACCGTTCTGGGCAAAGGCGCGCAGCTCAGCAGCTACGCCGGTTATCTAAACAAACCGGATTATTTCCAAGCCGACATTGACCGCTACCGCAGAGTCACTCCCGCCGACATTCAGAGAGTCGCCAATAAATATCTCGTCGCCAATCGTCTGGTGATGAGTTATGTTC
>JBPCRW010000081.1:0-14342 GCA_050996405.1 Pyrinomonadaceae bacterium
AAGACGGAAGTTTTAGCGGGCGCATTCCGAATTTCAAAGGCGTAATCGCCTTTGGCGAAACGCTTCGGCTTTGTGAAAACGAATTGCGTTCGACACTCGAAGATTGGCTTTTTGTCGGATTAAAGTTAGGTCATAAATTGCCGGTTGTCGGCAAAATCGATTTGAATAAAAAACCCGTTTATGAGCAGGCTTAATCCCTGCAAACGGAAAGATTTTATTCGCCGTTTGCGAAAATTGGGATTTGAAGATATTTATTCGGGAACGCGGCACAGTTTATGCTTTTCGGTCAAAATCGTTTGACGATTCCATCTAATTCGGAATATTCCGTTCCGCAATTGAAGATGATGTTGCGTGAAGTTGAATTTATCGTCGAAAAAAGTATTTCGATTGAAGAATGGAACGATTTGTAATTTTAGAGTATGGAATCTGTTATTAAAACCGCATTTCCGTTTATCGTGTTTGCGATTGGAATTTTGATTGCTTTTCAGGGCGTGTTGATGATTGTCGCCTACACGGTTTTGGCGGAACGCAAAGTTTTGGGCTGGATTCAAGGGCGCATCGGACCAAATCGCGTCGGACCATGGGGAATTTTGCAGCCATTCGCGGATTTGCTGAAATTCATTTTCAAAGAAGACATCGTTCCCGACAAATCCACGAAATTTGTTTATTATCTCGCGCCGCTGATTGCGCTGACGTGCGCTCTTTTGCCGATTGTCGTTTATCCGTTCGCTCCGGCGATTACGACGGTTGACTGGAATTTTCTCCCCTTCGGATTGGGCGAAGGAATCAAACAACTGCCGCTGACGATTTCACAGATTGATGTCGGCGTTTTATATGTTTTGGGAATTACGTCGGTCGGCGTTTATGGAATCGCTTTAGCCGGTTGGTCGTCGAATAATAAATACAGTTTGATGGGCGGGCTGCGTTCGTCGGCGCAGATGATTTCCTACGAACTGGCGATGGGCGCGTCGGTTATCGGCGTGGTGATGCTCGCCGGAACGCTGGATTTAAACGGGATAATTATGGCGCAGGCAAATTCGCCGTGGTATATGAAATGGTATATTATTCCGCAGTTTATCGGTTTCGTCGTATTTCTGATCGCCGCGTTTGCCGAAACGAACCGCGTTCCGTTTGATTTACCGGAAGCCGAAACCGAACTCGTCGCAGGTTTTCACACGGAATATTCCGCTTTGAAATTCGCGCTTTTTTTTATGGCGGAATACGTCAATATGTTCACCGTTTCGGTCATGGTCGTGACGCTCTTTTTGGGCGGCTGGTATACGCCCGGCATCGGACATATTTTCGAGGTCGGCACGATTCCCTACGCGATTGCGAGCCACGTCGGATTTTTGCTAAAAATTTGCTTCTTTTTATTTTTTTATATTTGGGTGCGCGGAACTTTGCCGCGTTTCCGATTTGACCAACTGATGAATTTCGGCTGGAAATTTTTGCTGCCCGTCGCTTTGGCGAATGTGGTTTTGACGATTGTTATTGTTTATTTTTTGAACAGGTAATTTTAGTGGTGAGTGGTGAATGGTGAATGGATAGTGAAAAACTTTCCGCAACTCACCATTTACCACTTACCACTCACCACTAATTAAAATGGTTTCAGGACTTTTCTTTTTGTTTGCCGGACTTGCAATCGCGTGCGCGATTTCGCTCGTCTATCACAAAAATCCGCTTTACAGCGCGATATCCTTGGTCGGCGTGCTGGTTTCGCTGGCTTGTATTTACGTGACGCTCGCCGCGCCGTTTATTGCCGCCGTGCAGATTTTGATTTACGCCGGAGCGATTATGGTGCTGGTTGTTTTCGTCATAATGCTTTTGAATCTGGACGAAGACAAACCTCTAAATCGCCTGCGCTATCTTTACGCCGTCGGCAGTTTGCTGGGAATCGTTCTGCTCGCGCAGACGTTTTTTATTTTTTATGCCGTTCATAAAATGCCGAATAAATCCGCTTCAGCCAACAACACGGCTGGACTGACGCAAAACATCGGGCGCGCGATGTTCACGCAATATCTTCTGCCGGTCGAAGCCGTCGGAGTTTTGCTGCTGATGGCGATTGTCGGCGCGGTAATGCTGTCGCGCCGCCTGACGCAGCCGAAACTGGAACTCGTCAAAGCCGAACAGGATTTTGAGAAAATGGTCGAGAGAAACGATTACTAGAATAGTGGTGAGTGGTGAATGGTGAATGGATAGTGAAAAACTTTCCGCAACTCACCATTCACCATTCACCACTCACCATTAAAGAAGATGAATCCGGGATTAGAAACATATTTAGCACTTTCGGGAATACTTTTTACCATCGGCGCGGTCGGCGTGATTTTCAAACGCAACGCGCTCGGAATGTTTATGTGCATCGAAATGATGCTCAACGCCGTCAATTTGACGTTCGTTGCATTTTCGCGCTATTACGGCGACACGACCGGACAGCTTTTCGTCTTTATAGTAATGAGCGTCGCGGCGGCGGAAGCGGCGGTCGGGCTTGGAATCATCATCGCGTTTTTCCGCAACCGCGTTTCGATTGACGTTGACGACGCGAGTATTTTGAAGGATTAGTTTTGAGTTCAACCTTTCGTTTGCTCTTTGTTAGAAAAAGACACGCTGAAGCATAAACCCAAAACGCATAAGTATTAAATGCTTAACGCAGGCGTTTTAACATTTCAAGAATTTGCGATGCGCGAGCCTTTGCCTTTAGCGACGATTCACGAAGCCGTGCTTAAATTTTTGCAGGGTCGCAAAGATGTTGTTTTGTTCGGCGCGCAAGCCGTCAACGCCTACACGAGCGAGCCGCGAATGACGCAGGACATTGACCTGCTTTCGACAGACGCGAAAAATTTAGCCGAAGAATTAAAAGAATTTTTGAGCGAGAAATTTCATATCGCCGTCAGAGTTCGAGAAATCGGCGATAAAGGATTGAGAATTTATCAAGTCCGAAGGGAAGGCAACAGGCATTTAATTGATATTCGTCCGGTAATGGAATTCCCCGAAACGGAAATTGTCGAGAACATTCAAGTTTTATCGCCGCTTGAATTGATTATCAGTAAAATAATTTCCTTTCAATCCAGATACGGCAAACCGAAGTCTTGGACGGACAGAAGGGATTTAGCCGTTTTGCTTTTGCGTTTTCCAGAATTGAAAGAGAAAGTTTTAGAAAATTTGAAGTCGAAAAACGTAGGCGAAGCAGTTTTGGAAACTTGGGCGGAGATTGCGAGTCAGGATTTTCAGTTTGAAGATGAAGACGAAGATTTAATTTTTTGAAGTTTGAAATGGCGCGATGAAAACTTTAGTATTCACAGTTTTTTTAATAACGATTTTTATAACGTCTGCTTTCGGGCAAGATGTCGCATCGCAAAAACAAAACAGATTGATGGTTGACCGCGAGGCGGACGGATTGAAAGGCAAAGTCAAACAGGTTATCGAAGAAACGATGGATTTGAAATTTGAAAATGGGAAATTTGTAGAAAGCGGTAGAGAAACAGACTCGGTTACCGAATACGACGAACAAGGAAATCGCATTAAGCGCGACGCTTATTCGAGCGGAAAAGTTTTTTTGAAAGCCGTGTATGGAACTTTAGACGGAGAGAGGATTTCTAAGGAAGAATTTATAAACGATGCCGATTCTCCGCCTATTTTAGTGGTTAATCCGAAAAAAGAGGAAAAACAAAAAGACAATAGCTTCAGCTATAAATTCAGATATAAGTATGACGAAAATGGCAACCGCGTAGAAGAATCTTGGATTAGCAATACGGGAGAAACTTGGATTCAAGACACGATAGTTTTCGATGAAAAAGGAAACATTACTAAACAAATTCGCCGTCATCGCGGAGAGAGCAAAATCAGTTCGGTAGATTCATTTAAGTATAACGATAAAGGCTTTTTGATTGAAGAAACTATCACTCTTGCAGATGACGAGCCGGAAAAATACGAATCGACCGAATTCGATTCAAACGGAAATTGGGTGAAAAGAGTAGTCAAAAGAAAAAAGCGCGACGGAAGTTTTGAACCGTTTTTAATCTGTTACCGGAAGATTTTATATTTCAATTAAAGAAATGACTGAAAACAATTTTTTAAGTCTAATAATTTTCGCGCCACTTCTCGGTGTTGTTATCAGTTAGCATTTTTGTAGTGGATTGAAAAATATATGATTTTTAATGTAACAATCGAGCGCGACGAGGACGGTGTTTGGATTACGGAATGTCCTTCGATTCCGGGCTGCGTTAGTCAAGGCGCGACGAAAGACGAGGCGATTGAGAATATCAAAGACGCAATCAAGGTTTGCCTTGAAGTTCGCGCTGAAAAGGGTTTGCCGTTGACGGTTGAGACTCGTCAGGTCGAGGTGGCGGCGTAATGGCTCAATTGCCGAATTTGAGCGGTAAGAAAGTTGTCAAAGCATTTGAAAATCTCGGTTGGGAATTCTCCCGTCAAAGCGGCAGTCATATCGTTTTGACAAAGGACGGCGAGATGGCTTCGCTGTCCGTGCCGAATCACAAGGAAGTTGCGAAAGGAACTTTGCGAAGTTTGATACGCGCCGCGAATTTGACGATTGACGAATTTGTCAAAGCTATTTAGAAACGATAATTTTTTAGAACAATGACCGAAAACAATTTTTTGAGTCTAATAATTTTCGCTCCGCTTCTCGGCGCGGTTATCAATTGGCTGTTCGGCAAAAAGATGAACAGCGAGCTTTTTAGCGGCGCGGTCGCCTGCGCGACAATCGGCATTTCAACCGTCATCGCGTTTATGATTTCGTTCGGAATCGGGACGGGGCAGACTGGCGCGTTGTTTGCCGAAAAACCGATTCTCGACCATTTGTGGACGTGGATTCAGGTTGGAAATTTTCGCGCCGATTTCGGTTTGGGTGTTGATAGATTGTCGGGGATTTATGTTTGCTTTGTGACGTTCGTCGGGCTTTTGATTCACGTTTTCACCATCGGTTATATGCACGGCGATAAAGGTTTTTATCGCTTTTTCGCGTATTTGAATTTGTTTATGTTCTCGATGCTGACGCTCATCCTTGCGGATAATTTTCTGCTGATGTTCGTCGGTTGGGAAGGCGTTGGTTTGTGTTCGTATTTGCTCATCGGCTATTACATCAAGCGCGACGAAGCGCGGCGGGCGGCGAAAAAAGCGTTTGTGATGAACCGCATCGGCGATTGGGGCGTGCTGATGGCGATGTTTTTGATTTTCACGCTCACGGGTTCGCTCTCGTTTTACGATAAAGTTGTTGACGGCGTGCCAGTCGCAAGTTCTTTAAATATTCTCGGACAAATGGCGCAAGAGCCGTTTGCGCTCGGCGCGATTGTCGCGGGCGGAATAACGAGCATCGCGGTTTTATTATTCATCGGCGCGACGGGAAAATCGGCGCAGATTCCGCTTTTCACGTGGCTGCCGGACGCGATGGCTGGACCAACTCCGGTTTCGGCTTTGATTCACGCGGCGACAATGGTGACGGCAGGTGTTTATATGGTCGTGCGCTGCAACGGAATTTTTCAAAACGCGCCGACGGCAATGTTTATCGTGGCGATTATCGGCTGCGCGACGGCGATTTTCGCGGCAACCATCGGCTTGGCGCAGAACGACATCAAAAAAGTTCTCGCTTATTCAACCATCTCGCAACTTGGTTATATGTTTTTGGCGTGCGGAGTCGGCGCGTTTATCGCGGCGATTTTTCATGTGATGACGCACGCCTTTTTCAAAGCACTTTTATTTTTGGGTTCGGGTTCGGTCATTCACGGAATGAATCACGAACAGGATATGCGGCGCATGGGAAACCTGCGAAAATATATGCCGATTACGTTTATCACGATGATGGCGGGTTGGCTGGCGATTGCGGGCATCCCGATTTGGGCTGGCTTTTTCTCAAAGGACGAAATTCTTTACAAAACTTTTGCCGCGCCGAATCTGCCTGCGGGCTGGAACTATGTTTTGTGGAGCGTTGGTTTATTAACCGCAGTTTTGACGGCGGTTTATATGACGCGGTTAATGGTCATGACTTTTTTCGGAAGCGAAAGATTTCATCAGGAATTACCGACCGTCGAAAACGCGGACGAGCCTTCACGCGCCGAAGAAAACGCCTTTGCGACGGGCGACGCGAAGGATGCAAAAGTTTCGCACGGACACGCGCATAATGAACACGATTCGGATGATTCGGCGCATGACGAACACGACGACGATGAAGAACATCATGAAATCGCGCCCGATTTCAAACCGCGCGAATCGCCCTGGACGATGACCGTTCCGCTGATTGCTTTAGCAATTCTCTCGACATTCGGCGGGCTGGTCGGCATTCCATACGCCATCAGTTCGATTTTCGGCGCGGGCGACATCAATGTTTTTGAACGCACGCTCGAACCGATTATTGTCAAAGTCGGAGCGCGTCGTGAGCCGGAATTAAAAAACCTGGAAGTTGTTTCAACTGAAAGAATCGTCAACGGTCGCGCCGAACCTATACAGACGGAAAATACCGCACCCGTTGGAAATGCCGAACACGCCGATACAGGCACGGAACTGGCTCTCGCAGGTTTGTCCGTGATTCTGGCGTTGCTCGGAATTGCCGTCGGCTGGTTCGCGTTTATCGGAAATCCGCTCAAACAATTGCCGCAGATTCTTCAGGACAAATGGCGCGTTGACGAACTTTATAACGGCTATATTGTTGACCCGCTGACCAGATTTTCGCGCAAAGGTTTGTGGCAGGATTTCGATTTGGGCGTAATTGACGGCATCGTCAACGGCATCGGGCATTTCGTCGCCGCGCTCGGCAATGTCGCTCGCGGCGTTCAAGTCGGATTCGTTCGCAGCTACGCGGCGTTTATTCTGTTCGGCGCGTTGATTGTCATCGGATATTTTATTTATTACGGATTTAAGTTGATTGGGTAGGTTTCGGTGGTCAGTGGTCGGTGGTCAGTTCTTTAACTCACCATTCACCATTCACCACTCATCACTAAAGAAATGGATTTTATAAACGAAAATCTTTTAACAATTTTAATTCTGCTGCCCGTTTTCGGCGCGTTTGCGATAATCGCGCACGGAATTTTCGCGCGACCGGAAAGCCAGTTGAAATGGGTCACGTTCGGCTTTACGCTGCTCAATTTTCTGGTGTCGCTCGTTTTGCTTTTTGACAAAGGCGCGGCTTCGGCGAGCGGTTTTTTCTTTGAGAAAAATATTCCCTGGATTCGGGCGATAAACACGAATTATCACATCGGCGTTGATGGTTTGAGCGTTTGGCTGGTGATTTTGACGACATTCATTATGCCAATTTCGATTCTTTCGACGTGGAAGGCGGTTGAAAAATATCCAACTGCTTTTTACGCTTTTCTGCTTCTTTTGGAAAGCGCGATGCTCGGCGTTTTCGTGTCCTTAGACTTGCTGGTTTTTTATCTGTTTTTTGAAGCGTCGCTCGTGCCGATGTTTTTTTTAATCGGCATTTGGGGTGGTCAAAATCGTATTTACGCGGCAGTCAAATTTTTTGTTTATACCGCGCTCGGCAGTTTGCTGATGCTGGCGGCGATAATCGGTTTATATTATTTGCAGGCGACGGCGACGGGCGTTGGCTCATTCGATTACGTCGTGCTTCTGGATTCTTTGAAAACGGGAAATCTGGTTTTAGCCGGAAACGCGGGCGCGCTTTTGTTCTGGGCGTTCGCGCTGGCGTTTCTGATTAAAGTTCCGGTTTTTCCATTTCACACCTGGCTGCCCGACGCGCACACCGAAGCACCGACCGCCGGTTCGGTTATTTTAGCCGCCGTGATGCTCAAAATGGGAACTTACGGCTTGATGCGTTTCAATTTCGGTCTGTTTCCCGAAGCCTCGCGCGAATATGCATGGCTGTTTATTATTCTGGCGATTATCGGAATTATTTACGGCGCGCTGGTCGCAATGGTGCAGCCCGATATGAAACGGCTCGTCGCGTATTCGTCGGTCGCGCATATGGGTTTCGTTATCTTGGGAATGTTTTCGTTCACCGAAATGGGAATGCAGGGCGCGCTGTATCAAATGCTCAATCACGGCGTTTCGACCGGCGCGTTATTTCTGCTCGTCGGATTTATTTACGAACGACGACATACGCGAGAGATTTCCGAATACGGCGGCTTGGCAAATGTAATGCCGATTTACGCGACGCTTTTCGTTATTACCACAATGGCATCAATCGGACTTCCCTTTTTAAACGGCTTCGTCGGCGAATTTCTGACGATGATTGGAATGTGGACTTCGACCGCCGTCGCTCATCCGTATATCGCCGCGATGTTTGCCGGAACGGGCGTGATTTTCGCCGCCGTTTATATGCTCTGGCTAGTGCAGAGGGTTTTCTTCGGCAAGATTACAAACGCGAAAAACCGGACTTTGAAAGATTTAAGCTGGCGCGAAATCGGCT
The DNA here is from genome assembly GCA_050996405.1 of Pyrinomonadaceae bacterium. GTDB lineage: Bacteria > Acidobacteriota > Blastocatellia > Pyrinomonadales > Pyrinomonadaceae > JBPCRW01. The sequence goes on from JBPCRW010000081.1 coordinate 8,375, forward strand.
TGCTCGCGCCGATGCTCGTTCTGATGTTTTTGATGGGCGTTTATCCCGCGCCGTTTTTAAACCGTTCAAAAGAATCCGTCACGGCGATTCAGGAAAGAGTTGTCAAACAAGCGGGCGGCACAATTGAAAAAGCGGAAAACGAAAAATTGAAAACGGAAAATGCGAGTCCGCATTTCTAAATTTCCATTATCAAAATGAACACAATATTTTTAGAAAAACTAGTTGCTCCCAACACAAATTTGCAAATCATTCTGCCGGAGATTATCGTCGCCGTCGCCGGAATTATCGTAATGATTTACGACAGTTTCGCGCCGACGCAAAGAAAAGTTACCGGCGTGATTTCGCTTGCAGGTTTGGTAATTGCTGCCGTTGCGCTTTTTTGGCTCGGCACGAGCGGCGCGCCTGCTGCGACGTGGAGCGGAATGATTGCGCTCGACGGTTTGCGGTTCAGTTTTTCGTTTGTTTTTCTGCTCGTGACGGCACTGACGATTTTAATTTCGACGGTCTGGGTCGAACGCGAAAATGTTCCGGTCGGCGAATATCACGCGATGCTGATGTTTGCGACGGTCGGAATGCTTTTAATGAGTTCGGGCAACGATTTGGTGATTCTTTTTCTCGGACTCGAAACGCTTTCGATTGCGACGTATGTCATGGCGGGTTTGCGAAAAACCGATTTACGTTCAAACGAATCTTCGATGAAATATTTTATTCTGGGTTCGTTCGCGTCGGCGTTTCTGCTTTACGGAATGGCTCTCGTTTACGGCGCGACCGGCACGACAAACATCGCGGAAATTGCCGCCCGCATCGCCAATCCGAATTTTCCGGCTCTGCTTTTAGTCGGCGGTGCGATGCTGATAATCGGTTTCGGCTTTAAGGCGGCGGCTGTTCCGTTTCACGTCTGGACACCGGACGTTTATGAAGGCGCGCCGACTCCGGTGATGGCGTTTATGTCGGCGGGTCCGAAAGCGGCGGCGTTTGCATCTTTTGTGCGCGTGTTTGTTCTCGGCTTTCCGTTGATTGCCGGAGCGCAAGCCGCCGGTTATCTGCACGATTCCTGGATTACGGCTTTGACTGTGATGGCGATGCTGACGATGACCATCGGCAATATCGCGGCGATTGTGCAGAACAATGTCAAGCGAATGCTGGCATATTCGTCAATCGCGCATGCGGGCTACGCGATGGTCGGATTTATCGGTGCGGGAATGGCTTTGACCGCCGACAAACGCGACGAAGCGATTGCGTCCGTCGCGTTTTATATGCTGACTTATGCTGTCACAAATCTCGGCGCGCTGGCGATTGTCACTCTGCTCGGACAGAAAAACGACCGCCGCACCGAGTTTGAAGATTACAACGGCATCGGATTTCGCTCGCCCGTTCTGGCATTCGCGCTGTCGCTGTTTATGCTTTCGCTTTTAGGCTTGCCGCTGACCGCCGGATTTATGGGCAAAGTAATGGTTTTCCGCCCCGCGCTCGAAGCCGGAAATTCGTTATTGACACTTTTAGTCGTCGTTGCCGTCGTCAATACGGCAATTTCCGCTTATTACTATTTGCGTTTAATCGTCGTGATGTTCTTCCGCGAGAGAGTTTCCGAATGGATTGCGCCGAAAATTCCGGCGGCTCTGGCGGCGGTTTTGGTGATTACCGTCGTCGGCGTGTTTTACTTGGGAATTTTCAGCGAAGGAATTTTGGACAGATTTAAAAGCGCACCCGTAAAAGTAGTTGTTCAAGCGGAAAATCATTAGCAATAAATTAGTTAATGGTAAGTGGTAAGCGGAAACACGCTACGCACGTAAGTGTGTCTTTTGCGTCCTTACGTGCGTAGCGTGTTTCCGCATTTATAAAACAATTCTGTCCGGTTACTTACCATTAACAGTATGGATATTGCCGCCGAGATTCGGGAAAAATTACAGGAAAATTGGCTGCCGGAAATTTACCGTCAAAAAATTCGCAGTTTGCGAACGCGCGCTTTTCGTCTCGATGTCGAACCGCGTGAAAATAAAACCGAGATTCAGCACACGCTTTTGGGCGTTGAATTAAAAGTTGAAAAAAAACGCATCGCCTGCCCGGATTTATCAACCGCCAGATATTTACAAATTTTCGCGCGGCTCGGCTGCAATGAAATCGCCGTGCCGTATGACATCACAAAAATTTCGCATCTGGCGGACGAACTCGAATCTTCACGGCAGAAAATTCTGCTTCTGCTTGACGAAATCGCCAAAGAAAAAACGAATTCTGCCAAAAGCCGCCGGCGTTCCGGTTTGATAAAAGAAATCCGCAGAGAGTTAGATGAAATCGGCGCGGGCGAAAAAATTCCGCAGTTTAAACAAACCACCAAACAACGCTCCGACTAAAAATTTTTCTCGAAATATGTTAAATTTTTAAGAAGTCGAAACATCAAATTGTTTCGGATTAAATTTATTATGTTTGAGACAACCACAGTAAAACTCGAAGCCGAACCGCTTCCCTTTCCGTTTAATAAACGCGCCTTTTGCCGTTACGAACCGATTGAGAAAAGAATCAATCACGCGAAAGTTTTAATCGTCAACGACCTGCTACGCTACAAAGAAGATTTGTCAGATTTAGCTAAATCTGAATGGAACGGCACGAGCGAAAGCAAGTTGAATTTTGAACGAAAAATTTCGCAAATGGCTTGCAGCAATATCGCCAATAATATTTTGCGGCTGGTGAAAAATCCGAAAACTTTGACCGCGCATCTTTCGGAAATCGCGGAAGCGGCAAAAGCCTTTAAACCCGATGCGATTGTGATGAGCGGAACGCTTTCGGATTTCGATTATTACAATCCGGCGCATCTCGAAAAATTTGCCGAATTTATCAAACGCACAAAAATTCCCGTGCTGGCGATTTGCGGCGCGCATCAACTCGTCGGAGAAGCGTTCGGCGCGAAACTGACGACGCTCGACAATCTCGCGCCCGCAGAAAAACGTGCGAATCGGATAGTCGAATATCAATATCGTTTTATCAAAATCACGGACGACTCAGACCCGATTTTCGCGGGCGTGGCAGGAAGCGGCGACACGCGCGAAAGCCGCGTCTGGCAGGATTACACTCTGGAAGACGACATTTTGCGCGTCTGGCAAAATCACGGGCTTCAGGTCGAAGGCGTTCCCGCAGGCTTTAAACTGCTGGCGACATCTTACCTGTGCAAAAATCAAATGATGGTCAAAAATTCCGGCGGGCAATTGATTTACTCCGTCCAGTTTCATCTGGAAAAATCTTTTGAAGACTGGTCGAAAAACCCTACGCGATGGGAACATCCGAACGAATCGCGCGATGGACGCATTCTGTTCGAGAGTTTTCTAAAACTCGCTTTACGGCATAATAAAAGGTGAATTAATTTCAATTTTTCAAACCGATTACCGCGAATTATAATGTTTAACTATAATTCGCGGTAATTTTTTACGCGGAATTTTGGTTTAAATAAAAAAGTTCGCCAAAACCAATAATAAGTTTTGGATTCTATTGACTTTCAACTAATAATTAAGCTATAAAAGCTCAATGCAACACGAAATTAGGGGTCGTCTTCTTGCAAGAAGATTCCTGCTAACTTAAACTTCGATGAAAATTTTTCATCAAACTGTTTTCAAATTCAGAATTACTGCTTAGGGAGGAAAAATGGAAAGAGAGATTATACACGATACTGCGGTAACGGGAGCGATGCCTATGGCGGCGGGCAGGCGCGTTTCTTGGGGAGCGATTTTTGCGGGCGCGGTGGTGGCTCTGGTTGTGCAGCTGATGTTGAGCGTTTTAGGCATCGGCATCGGAGCAAGCACAATTAACCCTCTGACCGAACAGAATCCGGCAGCCGGACTCGGCACGGGAGCGGCGATTTGGTTTGTCTTGACAAGCATCGTCGCGCTGTTTGCGGGCGGCTGGGTAGCGGGGCGTTTGGCGGGCATGCCGCGCGATGATGACCGCGCGCTGCACGGTATTCTGACTTGGGGCTTGGCGACGCTTTTGACTTTTTATCTGCTGACGACAGCCATTGGCGGGCTTATCGGCGGAACAGCCAATCTGCTGACCCGCGGAATGTCGGCGGTCAATGTGGACAGCCGCACTATCACGAGAGCCGAAAATGCCACCAACACCGCCGCTAATACAGTTGCCAACCAGCTGCCATCCGAACAGCGCACCAGAGAAGTAGGAAACGAAGCGGCATCGGGCGTGGCGCGAGCCGGAATTTGGACGTTTATCTTTATGCTGGTCGGAGCGGTGGCGGCGGCTTTGGGCGGATACGCCAGCAGCCGACGGCACGACGTGCGGCGGGTAGATGTTGATACGGTTCGGACGACGTGAGGCGATAAAAAGTAAGAACATCGCTTTTGCGGAAGACACGCCGACAGTATTTGGACGTAAGCGCAAAACGGCTGCGCGCGGGCTGAAGGTAAAGGACAACGCTTTCTACAACGCTGCCATTTTGCGCCGTTTAGCTTCGGCGTTTTAATTTTCCCGCTTCTTTAACAATCTCTCTACTTGCGCGAATTTTTCGAGCATCTGTTCGTAAATGCGGTCGGTTTTTTCGTGCAGGTGCGCGACTTCGAGTTCGGCTTTGATGTTCACGTCGTATTCAATATCCGAGCGAACGTGGTCTTTTTCCGATTGGCGATTTTGTGAAATCAGCACGAAACATGATAGAAAAATCGCTTCTAAGGAGACAATCATCGTCAGCAGTCCGAACGGAAACGGGTCAAATTGCGGGATGCCCAAACCGAGCGTGTTTATTGAAATCCAGATGATAAACCACACCGCGTTAAACAGCAGAAACTGCATACTGCCGCTAAACCACGCAATCCAATCGGCGACGCGCTGCAAGGCGGAAAGTTTTTCCTGCATTTCCTCGTTGACGTTGCGCGAAACTCTCGTCCGCAAAAGATTATCCGCCTTTCGCAGCATCGCGCTGATTGCCGCCATCATATTTAAAGCGGCATCGGGTTGTTTTTGAAACAAAAGCAGTAAATCGTCGCGGTCGAGAATAAACACTTCGGTTTCGGTTAAAGTCAAAGCGGTGGCGGAACGCGGTTTCGCGTCGAGCATCGAAAGCTCGCCGAATAAATCGTTTTTTTCGGCAACTGTTAAAATGATTTTTTGCCCCGCCGTGTCTTTGATAAAAAGCTCGACCGCGCCGGATTTAACAATGTAAAGCGATTCGCCGGGTTCTCCGGCGTGAAAGATAATTTCGTTTTCTTTCAGCGCGACGGAATCAATCACTTCGGCAAGCGATTCTAGTTCCTGCGCGTCGAGACGATTAAAAAGCTCGACTTCGGCAAGCGCGGCGGCATTACAAGACATTTATTTGTTTTCCTCAAATTGATTCGTCTTTAAAATCAAGCGTAATCATAACTTTAGATTTCAAAAATCACCAAACGAAAAAACGTTTTGAAAACTTTATAAAAATAAAGGGAAAGCCGAAAGACTTTCCCTTAAACGATTTTAAATTACTGAAGAAAAATTAAATACCGAGAACCTCAATCAGTTCTTGCACCGCGCCCGCCGATTTTTGCAGAGCCGCGCGTTCTTCGTTGGTCAAAGAAATTTCGATGATTTGCTCGACACCGTTTTTGCCTAATTTTACGGGAACGCCGACAAATAAATTATTGATGCCGTATTCACCTTCGAGATAGACGGCGCACGGCAGAATTTTCTTTTTGTCTTTTAAAATCGCTTCCGCCATTTCGACCGCGCCGAGCGAAGGCGCGTAATAAGCCGAGCCGGTTTTTAAAAGCCCTACGATTTCCGCGCCGCCGTTCGCCGTGCGTTTGAGAATCGCGTCGAGTTTGTCTTTTTCAATCAATTCGGTAATCGGAATTCCGGCGACCGTCGAAGAACGCGGCAAAGGAACCATCGTGTCGCCGTGACCGCCCAAAACAAACGCCGTCACGTTTTCGACCGAAACATTTAATTCTTCGGCGATAAAACAGCGCATCCGCGCCGAATCCAAAACGCCAGCCAT
>JBPCRW010000152.1:0-5600 GCA_050996405.1 Pyrinomonadaceae bacterium
GGAGGTCGGACTCAAAGATAGTTATAATTGTTGCAATTAAAAGTCTTATTTTTAGCAATTTTAAAACCTCTCCACTTTTTATCCAATCCGTCCCATTTTTGGTATCCGCTTTCTCTACAGAAATTCCGTCGCATAAAGCTTAAATATTGCAAAAATTCTTTCCGGGTAAGAAAACCTGTAAATCAGACAATCTTCTTCCCGCTTGGCTATAGGAATTTGTCGCTATAAAAATCAGTTTCATAGAATTTACGTGCCGAGAGTCTCGCATACGCGCCCAAAGAGTCGGGAATTTTCGGCTAAAGTTTTTTGCTAGCTTTTCGCTAGAGCCTGTTATGAACTATGATTTCTGATAAGAGCGCATGTCGCTTACGAAACGGCACTTGACCGTCGACTTCCGGGCGGCGCCGGAAAGCGCGATGACTTAAAGCAGGGTCGTCTCGCCGCTTATCAGCGCGTCGCCCAGTGGTGCGGTAAACAACGCAAAACTATTGAGGACGACGTCAGGATTTACAAATGTTTTTACATTGATCATCTGGCGAAAGTTCCGGACGAAACTCGCCGCGCGCAACGGACAGTTTTAATCGAAAGATTATTAAACTACGAGCGCGAGTATTTCAGAATCGCCCTTAGCTGCTCCGACCCAGAGCGAGAGATCGAAGGAGCGATCGCCCGGCTTGATCTAGCAGAGTCAGGAGGGGAACGCTACTCGGCGGCACAATTTCGACGCGAACTATTGGCTGTTTCCGTAGGTGCCGGTCGCCGTGACAATCATCCATTTCCTGAAAAAAACCATAACCAGCCCGACAATCGGACGGTCTTTATCGAATGTTTTTTAACCGAAGCGGAAAACAACGCGTTGACGCTCATTGCTCGCAAGGAGGGGATCTCAACTGACGAAGCGATCGGGCAGTCTGTGATGGAATTCGTTAAGTCTGTAAATCCGGGAGGTAAAAAATGACCGAAACACATCAGGGAAATCTTACGCAATTTCCTTATCTAAGTCCGATTTTCGGGCGAGCGGGCAACAAGAGCGAAATTGCCGACGATATTTGGGAACGATTTGGCGGCGATGTTCGATGCTTTAAAGACCCTTTTTGCGGCACTGCTTCAATTTTATTGGCGCGTCCGTTGCCCGGAAATTTCGGAAGCGGAGAATACAGGGAGCAAATAAACGACGCTGACGGTTTAGTAGCCAATGCGCTGCGCGCTATTCGTGAGGCTAACCCAGGAGAGTTGGCGCGAGAATGCGAGCGCGCTTACTCGGAAACGGATTTGGTGGCGGCGCATCGATTATTTGTTCAAAAACGTAATGAGTTGGAATACAAGCTCCAATGCAACATCAATTATTTTGACCTTCGGCTCGCAGGATTATTTATTTGGGCTTCGAGGGGCTGGATCGGAGGCAGGTTAGGAGATCCTGCGACGGCAGCTAACACGAAAGTTCCGAATGCTTCGATCAGCCGATTTTTTAATAATTCGGCGGAAGACCACATTTCTTGGTTGCATCTGCGTTACCGGCGCGTGCAGATTCTTCGCGGCGACGGAATGCGAATGGTTTCAAGTGCCACGCAACTAAAAAATCCCGGAATAACGGCGGTCGTTTTCGACCCACCTTACCCGCTTTCGCGCCGGGCGCGGGTCTACGCTTACGAGGATCCGCTCATTGCCAGAAATGCGCGGCTGCTGGCTTTGGAGCTAGGCTCGCTTCCGAAATACCGCATTGCCTACTGCGGTTTTTTCAGCCGCTACGATCCTTTTTTTCCGAAAACTTGGGAACGCCTGTTCTGGAAGTCGCCGGGCGGATATTACGTGCAGGGCAGCAACCCCGAGAGCCGCAAAAATGCGAACGACGAGTGCATCTGGTTTTCTCCCGCCTGCCTTAAACCATAAATTCGGGCGGAGATAAGACCGGACTGAATATTGTTCGACATCGCGCCCGGAACAATCCGCTTGATGACAGATCTTTCGACAGAAAAAGAGTTCGCCGATTTAGCCTCTTCTCCATAAAAAACGCCGTAAAATTTATGCCGATTAAAAGCTCTTCCGACGCGGAAGATGGAATTCTCATTAAAGATTATTTCAATAATTTCGTCAGGTTTTATGCCGACTCCTACGCGATTCAATGGCACAACCAAAATCGTCATTGGAAAACCAAGCATAAAAATTTTTCGGACATTCTGATCCGAGCTCATTTAAATCAAGTTTATTCGGTTGCCGCCGCTGCCGCTTACTATCCGATCTATTATTTTTTAGATTTTGATTTCGGACCGGATGAAAACGGCGGCATTAAAAGCGATCGGATCGGCGAAGCGATTCGTCGTTTGAATTTAACCGGCGGGCAATTTTCCCTGATGACCTCTCCGCGATTTGCGGAAACGGGTAACTGCCATCTTGCCTTAAAACTTACGGAATCAGATTCTCCCGTGCCGATCCGAAAGGGACTTCGACTTTTGCGGACGCTGGTCGGAGATTTATGCGAGGTTTATCCGCAGCCGAATAAAAAATTTAGGCTGCCGCTGGGCTTCGGTCAGCATTTAATTGAAGACGGTTTGATTCTGAGCAATCTGAGCTGGCAGAGCGCGCTGCATTTTCTGCTTAAAAAAGAAGCGGTGCAAGTTGAAAGTTTGCCGAAAATAATTGGCTCAAACAAGCCCAATTTCCGCGACGGATTTAATAGCAATAATGTTCTGGTAAAAATAACGCATCCGCTTGATGATGACTGTCGGATATTGCTGGAAGAGGGGCTTACGGCTTACGGGACGCGGTTTGAAAGCCAATGGTTGCTGGTCTGTTATTATCAGCGGCGCGGGGCGAGCCGTGAAGATAATTTTGAAAAGTTAATTCGGTGGCTTAAAAACAGTCATCATGGCTTCTCGAAAACGATTAACCGCGGCGATTGGAAAATCGTCTGCGGCGATATTAAACGGCAGATAAAGTCTGCCTACCGCGATTCAAAGAATCGGAATAATTTTCAATCCTTACCGAATGCGGAGAAAACAGAAAGCGGCTTTACCGAATATGATCTGGCGTGGATTGCCGACGTTTTTCCGAAGGATATTGTCCGGCAAAAGAAACTGGCGAGGCTTCTATTATATTGCCGGTCAAACCGTCGGCACGGGTTTGAATGGATTTATATACCGTATCACGCGTGGCAGAAAATCGCCGGCGCGAGGACTTATAAAAAATTTATTGCTGAACTCGAAGATTTGGGAATTATTCAATCCGACCTGCGGTATCGTCACGTTAAGGATCGCTTCGATAAGAGTTTTCCGCGCAGATTCAAAGTTGATTTTCCCGCCAAGACAGGTGCTTTTATCTCCGACGGCGGTGCTGCACCGATCAGAAATTACCTCGATGCCCTGCTGGTAAAATTCGGTAGTAACGTCGCCAAGGCGGCGGATTTTGGTCCTTCTAGCGTAGATCCTGCATTTTTTATAAAGTGTAGTAACGTCGCCAAGGCGGCGGATTTTGTCGGCATCGCCCGGCAGAGGATTTACGAACATTTGAAACGCGGAAATTTACAAAAGAATTAGAGACAAATTTAGAGATAATTCGCCTGCTTTTGTCCGCTTTTGATGAGCATATCACTGACGTTTATGGGGGAATGCGAAAGCCGATTCTTTCCGGTAAGATGGGTTAAACCACGAGCAGAAGCAGAGGGGCAGCCCCCGCGCTATTAGTGATATCATACCCCGCAGCATTCCTTACTTTAGAATCCATTCTCCATAGTTAACTTTAGAATCCATTCTCCACGCTTGTTTTGAAAATCAAGTCGAGGAATTAACTCGTCAGATCGAGTTTTATTTCTTAAATAAAACTCGATTACTCCTGATTAGATAAAGAATGGTTTTGTAGCAATAATATTTAGTATTAAAAAAGGCATTAGTTTCCGTCGCGCTTAACTACCTTTACGCTAGAAATCTCTTCCCGCTTCTTTTCAAACTGACAATAATAAGCAGTCACACAAAATAGATTTATAGTTTTAGTTCTTTGAAATTCACTTTGTATTGTAGTCCGATACCGTTGAAAATCTCTTTAATTTTCCGCTCGCATTTGGCAAACGAAGCATAATCTGACGGCTTGAGCCATTCGTATTTCGCTTTGCGCCAAAAGGTTTCCGCCTTGTTCAAGTGTGGACAATAACGCGGCAAAAAGAAAATGAACAAATCTTTCGTCTGCCATTTTTCCAGCCGCTCGGAAAACAGTTGCGAGCGATGCACCGGAGCGTTATCGAGAACCAAAACGGTCGGCTTTTCAATATATCGGCAAAAGTCATCAATGGCGGAAATCAAAAACTTGGAATTGATGTTTTCCTTTGTTTGATAAGTTACTGCCACATTATCAGGGCGAAAGATGCCAAACAAATTCAATTTTTTATCGCGCTGCGGGAAAATACGGATTTGTTCGCCCGGTGGCTGCCACGCTCGCAGCAAACAAGGCTGCATTGAAAAACCGGCTTCGTCGCCAAAATACAAGTCAAGTTGATTGGCGGCGGCAAGTTGGGATAAAACTTTTGGTAGTGGCTCAATCTAAGGAGAGAGCCAATTCATTGTTATAGCGATGCAAGAATAAAAACAAACATATCTCGTGCATCGCATCGCTCTTTGAAAACGACAGTGTTTTTCGGACAAAGCGGGCAAGCCGTTGGCGAAGCGTATTATTCCACCGTCCGGGCGTGCGCCGTTTCGCCGGATTCTTTTCCGCTCGCGTGATGCTGCTCAGGCGGAATGACCTGTTTGTAGGCTTCCCAAAAGTCGGAAAAGCAATGTCCGGGGCGAAACGCATCAGGAATCTTCTCCCACAGTTTCTGACAACTTGCTTGGCTTCGGTCGCCGATGACGAACGCGACGACTTGCCGGGTCTGTCTGCACAGAGCGATCCAACTCCATCGCTTGTTGGCTTTCTTCAGAACAAATGACCATAACTCGTCGAGTTCTAAAGTCGGTTCTTCATCTGGTAAAACAAGCGTTTCCGATAACTCCGGCATTAAGAGTTTTTTTCTCTGAGCCAAGCACTGACTGTGTTTCGCGCCACGCCGAACGTCCGCGTCAAACCGCGCAAAGATGAGCGTTCCTCGTAAGCTCGTAAAATTTGTTCGCGCTGCTCAGGTGTGTAACCTTTCGCTTGCGGATTATCGCGGCTCATCCTTCCGCAATCGCTGCACAAATAACGCTGCTTGCCGTTGTTAGTTTTGCCGTTGCGAACCAAGTTTTCGCTTTGACAGTGATAACACTTAAGTTTGACCATAAAGAGAGTATATCTTCCCTCTCTTTATTGAGCCACTACCCAAAAAACTTTAGCCGAAAATTCCCGACTCTTTGGGCGCGTATGCGAGACTCTCGGCACGGCGCGTAAATTCTATGAAACTGATTTTATAGCGACAAATTCCTATAGCCAGGCGGGAAGAAGATTGTCTGATTTACAGGTTTTCTTACCCGGAAAGAATTTTTGCAATATTTAAGCTTTATGCGAAGGAATTTCTGTAGAGAAAGCGGATACCAAAAATGGGACGGATTGGATAAAAAGTGGAGAGGTTTTAAAATTGCTAAAAATAAGACTTTTAATTGCAACAATTATAACTATCTTTGAGTCCGACCTCC
>JBPCRW010000219.1:0-7214 GCA_050996405.1 Pyrinomonadaceae bacterium
ACGAAGCTCTGCAATACGGCTCGCGCCAGATTTCGCCCGAACATATTCTGCTCGGTTTGATGCGCGGCGACAAAACAATCTCGGCGCGATTTTTTCCGTTCAGGGCGAATCTGACGGTCGAAGCCGTGCGCCGCGAAGTCGAGGAAAGAATTGTTTTGCGCGAGCGAATGCCGCAGTCGGCGGAACTGCATCTCGCGCCGGAAACCAAGCGCGTGCTGGTGTTTGCCAAAGAAGAAAGCGAACGCCTGCAAACGCGCGGCATCGATACCGAACATCTCCTGCTCGGCATGATTCGGGAAGAAAATTCGATTGCGTCGGAAATTCTGGACGGTCACGGACTGCATCTGCAAGCGGTGCGCGAAGACGCGGCGCGCATTGCCGGTTATCCGAAATTTTTCGCGCTCGAACAATTGAAAAAAGAAACGCCGCACCTCTCGGAATTCACCAGAGATTTAACCAACGATGCCGCGACCGGAAAACTCGACCCGCTCGTCGGACGCGAAAAGGAAGTTGAAAGAATCATCGAAATTCTTTGCCGCCGAACGAAAAATAATCCGGTGTTAATCGGCGAATCGGGCGTTGGCAAAACGGCGATTGTCGAAGGCTTGGCGCAGAGAATCGTTGACGGAAACGTGCCGACGTTTCTGGAAAACAAACGGATTTTGTCACTCGATTTGTCCTTAGTCGTCGCGGGAACAAAATATCGCGGGCAGTTTGAAGAACGTCTCAAACAAATAATGAAGGAACTCGCCGAACACAAGCAATACATCGTGTTTATTGACGAACTTCATACGCTCGTCGGCGCAGGTTCGGCAGAAGGTTCGCTCGACGCGGCAAATATTTTAAAACCCGCATTGTCACGCGGCGAAATTCAATGTATTGGCGCGACCACGCCGCACGAATTTCGGCGTTCGATTGAAAAAGACCGCGCTTTGGAAAGACGTTTTCAACCCGTTAAAATCGCGCCGCCGAATGAAGAAGACGCGCTGAAAATTGTCGAAGGAATCGCCGAACGCTATGAGGCGTTTCATCAAATTCGTTATTCAAAAGACGCGCTTCACGCGGCAGTTTATCAAACAAATCGTTATATTCCAGACCGTTTTTTGCCCGACAAAGCGATTGATGTTTTGGACGAAGCGGGCGCGAAAGCAAAACTCCGATTTCAATCCGAAGCCGAACCGTCGTGGCGCGAAACGGTCAACAACTGGAAACGCTCGGCAACGGACGAAGAAAAAGTTTTCAACCTCGAATTCGGAGATTTTAAAGATTCTTTCTTTGCCGTCGAAGTAACGAAAGCGGATGTCGAAGAAGTTGTCGCGCGTTGGACTGGAATTCCCGTCGCGCAGGTCAAACAGGAAGAAGCGCAAAAACTTCTGCAAATCGAAGCGGAATTGCATCGCCGCATCGTTTCGCAACGCGCGGCAATTTCCGCGCTGGCGAGAGCAATCAGGCGTTCACGCGCCGGTTTGAAAAATCCGAACAAGCCGGTCGGTTCGTTTCTTTTTCTTGGCGCGACCGGAGTCGGCAAAACTGAAGTCGCGCGAAGTTTAGCGGAATTTCTGTTCGGTTCGGAACGCGCTCTCGTCCGATTTGATATGTCGGAATTTATGGAAAAACACGCGGTCGCCAAATTTATCGGCTCGCCGCCCGGATACGTCGGACACGAAGAAGGCGGGCAATTAACCGAAAAATTGCGCCGCGCTCCGTATTCGGTCGTGCTGTTCGACGAAATCGAAAAGGCGCATCCCGATTTATTCAATATTCTGCTGCAAGTTTTTGAAGACGGCGTTTTGACCGACGCGCAGGGGAACGCGGTTGACTGCAAAAATGCGATTTTTATTATGACTTCAAACATCGGCGCGCGGCTGATTCAAAAACGCGGCGCGCTTGGGTTTCAGGCAAATTCTGAAATTTCCCGCGAAAAAACGGAAGAACAGATTTTGGCGGAAGTCAGAAAAACTTTCGCGCCGGAATTTATCAACCGGCTCGACGAAATAATTATTTTCGATGAACTGACGAGCGCGGACTTACTGCAAATTATTGATTTACAGGTTCAAAAATTGAACGATATTCTTGAGCCGCGCGCTTTGCAAATTTGTTTGACCGATGAAGCGAAAAAATGGCTGATTGAAAAAACCTGCGCCGATAGAAATTACGGCGCGCGCCCTTTGAAACGCGCTTTACAGAAATATGTCGAGGACGAGCTTTCCGAAGCACTTATTCAAGGCGAATTGACGGGCGAAAATTTAGTCGAAGTTTATTGCGGCGACGGAAAATTAAAATATCGTCCGGTTGCTTTAGTAAAATCCGAAGACGCGCTTTTAATCAAATAAGAAATAGGACGCGGATGAACGCTGATTTAAAGGATTCGCGCGGGTTTTTGAAATAATCCGCGCGAATCCGCTAAATCCGTGTTTGTCCGCGTCTTATTCTCTCTTTTTGAAATTTCCGGCACAATGTGTTTTCGCTTTTTTCAGGTTTGACTGTATAATTCGTAAATTTGCAGGGACGAGTCGCCAAAAGGCAACCCGCATAATGCGAGGCGAATCAAAGTTCGCGTAAAAACCCAACGCAGAAATACCCGCTATTATAGAGCAGAATAAAGTTTAAATTTGAGGCATTAATACAACGGTTTTTTCAAGCCGCAAATTTAGCAGTAATTATAAGGAAACGGATTTATGCAATTTTTTCGCGCTTTCGGGCTTGTTTTATTGAGTTTGATTTTTTTTGCTTCACACGCTGAAGCCAGGACGGACGATAAGAATAAAAATACTGCGGCAAAACCGGCGGCTGTTAAACAACAGCAGTTGGTTGAAGACGTTAGATTTGAAGGCAATCGCCGTTTGCGCGGCGACGATTTGCTTTACTACGTCAAAACCAGAAAGGGCGATGTTTATAGTCCGGCGCAGCTTGAACTCGATTTGAAATCTCTTCTATCGCTCGATTTTTTCGATAAAGTTGAAAGTAAAGTTTTGACCGAAGAAGGCGAACGCGGAGTCAAAGTGATTTTTCACGTCAAGGAATTGCCGGTTATCCGCGATTTACAGTTTAAAGGTTTGAAAGCCGTGCCGGAATCCGATGTTTTAAAAGCCTTCCGCGAGCAGCGCGTCAAAGTCTCAAAGGAATCGGTTTTTAATCCCGTCAATGCTCAAAGAGGCGCGCGTGTTATCCGCGAACTGCTCGCGTCGAAAGGCTATCCGAACGCGACCGTGACATTCGCATCCGAAGAAGTTTCGGCGACTTCGACCGCGATTACTTATAACATTGACCAGGGAAATCGCTCGCGGATTGTCGATATTGAATTTGAAGGGCTAAAACATTTCAAAAGCAGCGAACTGCGCGACCAGCTTCAATACGTTAAAGAAACCGGATTGATTTCCCGTTTCAAAGGCACAGACATCTTAGACCTTCGCAAATTGCAGGCTGACCTGCAAAGAAACGTGCGGCAATACATGTTTTCAAAAGGATATTTTCAGGCGCAAATCGGCGACCCGCAGGTTGTCGGGCTTGGTTATAAACGCACCGGCTTTGTCCCTTTGCCGCTGCCGCTGGTTTCGTCAAAAGACGACACGCTGAAAGTTATTATTCCGGTCACGGAAGGAAAAATTTTCCGCGCCGGAGATGTCAAGATTGAAGGCAATTCGATTTTTTCGGAACAGGTGATTTTAAACGCCGTCGGTTTGAAAAAAGGCGAAATCGTTGACGGAAAACGTCTTCAGGAAGCACTTTACGGCGATGAAAGTTCATATTCATTGAAAAAGGCTTACGGCGGGCAGGGTTTTATTCAGTTTGAAGCCGACCTCGAACCGACTTTTAAAGATAATCCGGCGAATCCGAATGAAGGAATCGTCGATGTCAATATCAACATTGACGAAGGCAAACAATTTCGCCTGCATCGGCTGGAATTTTCCGGCAACACATTTACGCGCGATAAAATTCTGCGCCGCGAAGTTCTGGTCAACGAAGGCGATATTTACAATCAGAATTATGTTGATATTTCCGTTCAGCGGCTTAACCAACTTGGTTTCTTTGACCCGATTGACAAAGATAAAGATGTGACCATTCGCCCTGACGAAGAAAACGGCGATGTCGATTTGACCGTCGCCGTCAAGGAAAAAGGCAGGCAGCAGATTTCCTTTAACGGCGGAATTTCCGGCATCGGCGGAACGTCGTTTGGTTTGCAGTATTCGACCAACAATCTTTTGGGGCGCGGCGAAGTTGTTTCATTTAATGCCAGTATCGGAAACCGCGTGACGGATTTTGAAGTGTCGTTTCAAGAACCGTATTTCCGCAATCGCCCGATTCAGGTCGGTGCCAGCTTGATTCTCCAGCGATATAAATTCTTCGGCGAAGGAACGTCGCTGACGCAAAACGCCGACGCGATAAATAATCTGATAAATTCAAATTTCGGAACGGTCGCCATTAACGACAACAATCTTTTCACGCAAAATACCTACGGCGGTTCGCTTTTTGCGACCGCGCCGCTCTCGGAATTGTTTTTCAAAAAACGACGCTTCACGCAATTTTCGCGGCTTGGATTAACGTATCAATTCACGGCGACGACCATTAAAAACCCGCCGGTTAATGAAAGCGGCGACCCAACAAAAGTAATTCCGATTGTTTTCGCGCAGCCGAATATTATCACCAGCCGCATCACGCCGACGTTCGTTTATGACACGCGGCAGCCCGCGCCGAACGGAATTGACACGCTGAGCGGAACGCAGTTATCGATAAGTTTGGGGCTTGCCGGATTAGGCGGCGATGTCAGAACGTATTCGCCCGGCGTTTCTTACACGCATTTTACTCCGATGAGACGCAAGCGGTCGAAAAATCCCGAAGTTTTCGGATTCAGAATTCTGGCAAATACGACCGGAGCTTTCGCGCAGACCAGTAAAATCGCCAACGCTAATTCGCTTTCCTTTGTCAGCGGAGTTCCTTTTTACGAACGTTATTTTCTGGGAAGCGAAAATGATATTCGCGGTTATGACAGCCGCGCAATTGGTCCGATTGCTCCGCTTGACGGCTATATCACGACCAAAAACGTGGTAGCGGCGACCAGTCCGACCGACCTGAATCCGACTGCGGCAACCAACTTAAATGCTGACCAGTCAGCTTTGCTGACGCATCTCGGAACATTTACCGGCGACACCGGCGCGAACCCGCTGCAAACGACCAGAACGTATCAGATTATCGGCGGCGACACGCAGCTTTTGGGAAATTTTGAATACCGGATTCCGATTTTTGGACCCGCCAGCATCGCGGCTTTTGCCGACATCGGAACGGTTTTCAATCTTCGGAAAGGCGGCGTTCAGCAAATCAACAGCGCATTTTTGCCCGACCAGCCTTTCCTGGGCGGAAGCTCAATCGGCAATCTGCTGTTTTTCAGTCAGAAGAATCCGTATCAGCAGGATGTTCTCGGCGGATTTTTAGTTGACGCGAGCGGAAATTTGGTGACGAAAACAAATTATCTCTCCGCTTACTGCAACAACGACCCGACGATGTGCGCGCCGCCGCCCGACGGAACATTTACATCGGTTTATCTGCGCGGTCAGGCGCAAACCAACACGCGAATCAGAGTCGATGAAAGTGTTTTTTCACAGTTCAAAGATTTTCGTTCGAGCGTCGGGCTTGAATTCAGAGTTCAAGTTCCAATCGTTAATGTCCCGTTCCGCCTGATTTACTATTACAATCCGAATGCTAAAATCGGAATTACAAACGAAGCACCCGGTTTATTTTTACCCGGAAAAAGAACGGGTTTCCGCTTTTCCGTCGGCAGAACATTTTAATTTGTCCGAATAAAAAATGTCGGGCAACAATTTTGATAAAAAACGTTTCAAATGGTATCAATTCAGAAATAAATTTGGCGAAGCCAGTTTAAGCTTAAGGAGTATTACAAACATTATGACTACATTTCGTTTAATTACGGTCGCTTTCTTTTTGACGGCAATCTTCGCAGTTTCGGCTTTCGCCCAAGCCGCGCAGCCTGCCGCTTCCGGCAAAATCGTTTATATCAATGTCGGCGCGTTTGACGACGACAAAGGCGCGGGCATTACCAAATATGTAACGGCGATGAACGCTCTGACAAAAGAGTTTCAACCTACGCAGACTAATCTGGACTCGATGGTAGCCAAATATACGGCGTTAGGCAACGAAATTAAAGTTTTGCAGGATAATGCCACCAGAAATCCGAACGTGCCGATTGACCAGAAATCGGCGCAAGCCAAAGTCGAGCAATATCAGCAAATGGAACGCGATATTAAATTCCAGCAGGAAGATGCCAAGGCAAAATATCAAAGCCGTTACAGCGTCGTCGTCGGACCGATTATGCAGGACATTATGAAATCATTGCAGGATTTCGCCAAGCAGAAAAATTATTCGATGATTCTCGACGCGGCAAAACTCGACGAAGCCGGAATTATTCTCGCCGTCGGCAACGACAACGCGGACGTGACAAAAGATTTTATTACCTTTTATAATTCGCGCCCCGCCGGAACGGCGACGACCGCGACACCTAGATAAAAACAGAAGTCAGAAGTCAGAAGTCAGAAGTCAGAAGTATTCTAAAGACGCTTCTGGCTTCTGGCTTCTGTTTTCTGTATTCTGCTTTGTATGACCATTCTCGATTCCGTCGCCATTCAAAAAATTCTGCCGCATCGTTATCCGTTTCTGCTGGTCGATAAAATTATCGAAATCGAGCCGAAAGTTAAAATCGTCGGCATCAAACAAGTCACCATCAACGAATTTTTTTTCCAGGGACATTTTCCCGAAATTCCCGTGATGCCGGGCGTTTTGATTATCGAAGCTCTCGCGCAATGCGGCGCGATTCTCGCGCTTCGTGAATTTGCAGACCGCACGAAAAAAATTCCGTTTTTCAGCGGTATCGAAAAGGCGCGCTTTCGCCGTCCGGTTGTTCCCGGAGACACTCTGACACTCGAAGTAACCGCCCTAAGAATCGGCAGTCGCGTCCAGAAAATGCGCGGCGAAGCAAGAGTTGACGGACATCTCGCGGCAGAAGCCGAAATTATGTCGGTCATCGGCGAAAGAGAAATCAAATAGTGGTGAGTGGTGAATGGTGAATGGATAGTGAAAGAAAATCCGAAAACTCACCAACCACCATTCACCACTCACCACTAAAAATGAGTTTTATTCACGAAACCGCAATTGTTAGCCCGAAGGCAAAAATCGGCGACAGTTACTACATTGGCGCGTTTTCA
>JBPCRW010000111.1:0-3212 GCA_050996405.1 Pyrinomonadaceae bacterium
ATTACATTCGCTCCAGCGTGATGAATAATGAAACATTGACGGAAGTAAATTATTCGGGCGCGAAGATAAAGACGAATGTTATCGCTAACGGAGCGATTATTGCCACGCAGAATAATTTCTATAACCGACGATAAAACTTGAAAATCGTAAAAGTTTTTAGTTGAGACAAATCAGTTTCCGAAATTAACGGCTGGCGAATTAATTCGTCAGCCGTTTTTTTGCTTACGGTTTAGATTTACGTTTCGGCGGTTTCTTCCCGCCCGGCGGTCGGGCGGCGGCATTATTTTTCGGCGGCTCAACAGAATTCGTTATTCTGGGATAATTAGTCAATACCGGATAACCGTTCGGCAATGGAGTTTGAGACGGGTTTGAAGGCGGATTCTGTTTGGGAAGCGCAGCCGCGGGCTGATTCGGGGTTTCGCCGGAAACGGGATTACCAACTGTCTTCGGCGAAACCTTTTTAGCAGCATTCGGCTTTGCGCTGGTTCCCTTCGCCGTATTGACAAACGAATAATCACCCGCGGCAATCCCGTCCATCTTCGGAAAGTCGCGGAGTTTGATCATAAGCAGTTTTTTATCTGCGTAATGCGGAATCATAGCAACAGCGGGCGCAAAGAAATGACTTCCGGGTCAGGCTCGCTCTGCCATTTGTGAACGACTACCGGATACGCCGTCACAGAATCCGTATCCGACGGTTGCGATTCGGCGTAAACGGAGATTTTGACGGGAATAAGAGACGAGGGATTAAGGGAGTTAGGCGAATAAGTATTTGAAGATGAATAACCGCTGTTGCCGCTGCTACTACTGCCGTAACTGCTTACTCCCATATTCCCGTAACCGTTATTGTCGCTCGTCTGAATAATTGTCGGCACTACTTTCATCGGATATTTCTGAAACACTTTGACGATAAACTCGATTGCCACTGCCGCCAAATTGATGTAATAAGCGAACTGCGGGTATTTATCTCTCAATTGGGTAAGCGCGAATAAGCCGCCTTCCTGAAGGAGTTTCGAGACGCTGAAATCGAAATCTTCTAGTCTGATGTTCTGCGCGACGCACTGTGCACGTCCTACAAACTCGCTGCTGACGGCATGTCCGAAACTGTTGGCGTTATTGCCATAGCCGTAACCCGAACCATAAGATGAGCCATAGCCTGAATTGTAGCTCGAACCATATGAGCCGAAACCTCCGCTGCCGGGCGTTCCGAAATAATTGTAGCCGCCGTTAAAGGTTTGCCAGCAAGATGGTAAGGGGATGTTAAAGCTGGCGGCGAGTCTTTCAATCGTCTGCTCGAAAAAGGCGTTGTAGTTGTAAGCGGGATCGAGTTGTCTTGGATTGCCGCCGCCGGACGGCGCGGCTGGGGTCGTGCCAACCGGGTTATAGGGATTCATCGCGCTGTAAGGATTGTAAGGACTCGTCGTGCTATATGGACTATAAGGATTGTAGGAATCTGTAGGATTACTGCCGGGCAGTTTCGGATAAGTGACGAAATTGCCGTAATAGCTCGATTGGGTTCTGTAAAGCACTGATTGCAGCTCACCTAAAAAAGAATTGATTCTTGAGTAAGCATTAGCGAGTTCAATCGTCTTCTCGCCGAGTTTTCTGACTTCTTCATATTTTCGATTGACGAGTTTTAAAATTTGTCCTCGATATTGCGGACGCGGATACAGAAAAAAGACGGGCTGCGAGTCATATGGCACGGTAAAAGAGTATTCCCTATACCAGCCGGTTTTGCGGAACTGGATTTCTTCTGACACGGTATTTTGTTTGCCGTCTTCAATGCTTTTTCTGTTCGGATTGACGAAGGCAATCAGAAAAGTCCAGTTCCACATCGAATCCTGCGGCTTAATCCCATTGACGGCTTCATCCAAGAGATGCATTTTGATGACATCATCTTTTTGCACACGCGGAACTTGCGTAATCGGCAGAACCCTTCCGCCGCGCACGACGTTGATTTCCATTCTCGCTATCTCCCGGCGAAAGGCGGCGGAGTTTGACAGGTAATTGCTTGAAGAAGCAGGCTGCATCGCGGTAAATTGCGCCGGGTAGGGAGTCTGCGCGGAGACACTCCCGAAAGAAACGAAAATATAGAAACTAAAAACAAAACCACAAGTGAATAAATTAAGAAAGGGACGAAGATTTATAAAATTGAAGATAGAACAAAAATTGAAGGCAACGCGCTTGAAAACAGAGAACTCGAAAACATAAATCTTCAAACAAAAAACAAAACGGAAGGCAAGCATCTTCCATAAGGCAAGCATCTTCCATAGCGTTACCGTCTGATGCCGACGCTTCCGACCCCGACCCCGGAAATCCGCTTCTTTAATAAAAATTCGCACGGCTCTTTGTTCCTCCTAAACTTGAGAATAGATTAAAATTACTCTTTACCGCTCCCAGCTTTCAACCCGTTTCCCGCTTCTAAAAGGCACAATTTCATAAGCTTAGCCGACAGCCAAGAGATTTTTTGAAAATATTTTTATTAACGTTTATTTAATAATTTTTTGCTTGACTTAATTCCTAAAGTCAGCGATATTATCTCCACGCGAAAATTAAACTTTTCGGAATTTACCGAGATAGAATATTTCACTTCCTAATTCTATTAACCGGATAAACTGCCGGATATGACTTTTGCAAAGCTGATTTTTTCATTAATTTTTTTCGCTTAATTTAGTTGCTCAGAATCGAAGCCTCTTTCGATGCGTAGTAACAGGCATTTGATTTTCCCGTTCTCCACAGCGAAATTAACGATGATGGTGGTGGCAGTCTTCAAGATTCGAGTTATTTCCGAAGTTGAAACTTTTCGCGCAGCTTTACCCTGTCTTTAGATAAATAATCGGTAGTGGCTCAATCAAAGGAGAGAGCCAATTCATTGTTATAACGATGCAGAAATAAAAACAAACATATCTCGTGCATTATATCGCTCTTTGAAAGTGACAAGGTTTTCCGAACAAATCGTGCCGGACGTTGCCGCAAGGTGTTGTTCCACCTTTCGACGCGCGCGCTGTTTCTCCAGACTCCTTTCCGACTGCCGTATGCTGTTCGGGCGAAATCACCAACTGATACGCTTCCCAAAAATCAGAAAAGCAATGTGCTTGCCCAAACGCTTCAGGAATCTTCTCCCACAGTTTTTGACAACTTGCCTGCGAACGATCACCGATGACGCATGCCACCACTTGCCGGGTTTGTCTGCAGAGCGCAATCGCGCATCCATC
>JBPCRW010000272.1:0-2802 GCA_050996405.1 Pyrinomonadaceae bacterium
AAAATCGTGCGAAGCGAATTCGGCGAGCGCGAGCGCGGCGAGTCCGCCGGAATTTCTGACATCGGGAACGGAGTCGAGCGAGGCGCGGGCAGTCCGAAAGGCTAAATTCAGATAAGAAATATCGCCCGTTTCGCGCAGTTTTTGCAAATAAAGTCCGGCGAGTTTATTATTCGCGTTGGCATCTTCCGGGTCGCTTTTTAATCTATTTTCGAAAAAGCGAATCGTGCTTTCGTTCGTCGCGGCATCGGAGGCAATCGGCGCGGCAGGCGGAACGGATTCAATCGCCGGATTGGTTTTTGCCGACTGAATTCCGCCGCAGCCGCCTATCAATAAAACGACGACGCACAGTAAGAGAAATGCGAAACGAGCTTTTATTCTGCTCATATTTGCCAGCCTTAAGACTCCGATATTAGACGCGCTTTTTGCGGCGAACGAGCCACCCGTCAACCGAAAACGGACTCGCGCCGCCCAAGACGAGAGCGAGCAAACCGGCGATATAAAGCAAATTTAACTCGTAGCCGGGCGGTCCGAATTGCGCTCCATTCGCGGTCATCGCCATTAATTTGATTGTCGAAAATCCATATGGCAAATGAACCGTGAACAATGCCACGAGCATCACTATCACCAGCGGGATGCTGACGATTGGAATAAACACACCCGCCAAGACCGCGAGCCCACCGAATAATTCGACGAGTGTCGTCGTCCACGCTGCCAAACTTGGCGCGGGAACGCCTATAGCTTGAAGAATATGTGCAAATTCTTCCGGTCCTTTGCTCAGTTTCGCGTAGCCGTGCGCCATAAAGCCGAACCCGATAATCAGGCGCAGCGGCAGCAACGCCCACGTCCGCCGCGAATCTTTGCCCGGAATTTTCATCCGCATATTTAACTCACGTCCCGCACCGGCACAAGGCGCATATCGTAAGCGCGTAAGGCTTCGCCCGCCGTCCAGATTGCCGCGCCGAGCAGCATAATATCTTTAACCAAAAATTGTCCCGGCAACACCGACGGAAACGGGAATCCGTAGCCCGCCTGCCACACGCCCGGCGTGGTTAGCAAAAAGCTCAACGTGATTAAAAACATAATAATCGCGCCGATGCTGCCGATTGCCGAAACTTTCGGCGCGAACGGGCGCGTCGCAATCAAAACTCCCAGCGTAATTTCGACAACGCCGAGCAATGCGGCAAGAGTCCGCACGCTAAAAACGCTGTAGGTCCAAGACATGAGCGGCGAATTTGCGACCAATCCTTGAATGCCTTCCGCCTCGTAAGCGGTGAATTTTAACGAGCCGACCGCGACTAAAATTATGACCAGCCCGTAACGAATGACCGCTCCGCCGACGTTTTCCAGCGTCAAGCCTAAGCTGTCCGCGTTTGCATTTTCGATATGTTCTGCTCTGGTAACCATTTTGTTTTCTCCTTGTTCTTTCGCCGCCAAAAACTGCACGCGGCGCATTATTTTTTCATTGACGGTTTTGTCCGCCTGATGAATAAATCGGAAAGACGAATTTTGTCTTTCAACCGTTCGCGCCCTTCCGCCCGTTTAAAAAAATGAAATTGTCAAAACCGTTGAAGGCTCTTTGACGATTACATTTTCACGCCCATTTTAGCGGCAATGCCGTTAATCATTTCAAGATGCATTTTCAAAACCGGCAACGTCTTTGTCGCAAACGCTTTGACATCCGCGTCTCCGGCAGTTTTCGAGGCATTTTCAAACGCCGTCACGTCTTTTTCGTGGTCTGCAACCATTTCCTTGACATATTCTTTATCAAAATCCGCGCCTGATAGTTTCGATAATTTATCCATCGCTTGTTTCGCTGCGGGCAATACGTCGGGCGGCAGCATCACCTTCTTTTGCGCCGCCAACTGTTTCAAATCCTCGCCCGCCTTCGTATGGTCGTCAATCATTTTCTGCGCGAACGCTTTGACATCCGCGTTGTTTGATTTAGACACAGCTAATTTGTCGATTTCGACTTCCGCCATTCCGCCCGGCGCGGCATCGTTCATAAATGCGAGGTCGCCGCCGGTGACAACTTGGTCGCCTTTATCGCTCTGCGGTTTTGCCGGTTCGGTTTTGACCAGCGGCTCGCTGTTCGCCGTTCCCGTGTTGCTCGCCTCTTTCGCGCAAGCCGCGCCGAGCGCAATCAAAACGCCAATTGTTAAAAATAGAAAACTCGTCTTTATTCGTTTAATCATTGCTTTTCCCCTTATCGTCTGCGTTAAAAGTTAATAACTTTTAACGCAGATATTTTTGAAAATTACTGCCGCGTGCCGTCGTCGAGCGAACTTCCCGGAGGCGACGGTTGGTGCGGGTCTGCGACAAACGGGAATTGACTGCGAAACGGCACATCGTTGCCGTTGACTTTATCGCCGAGCATTTTGCCGTTGTTGATAATCGTAAAAGTCCCGTCAACCACGTCGTCCTGCAAGCGTCGTCCGCCCATCTTGCCGAAACCACCGTCTTTGTTCGTTCCGCCGCCGTCGCCTTTGTTCGGAACAGACAAGTCGAGCCGCAGAATATCGCCTTTTTCAACCGCGACTTTCGCCAGCATTGCGATATGCGCGTCATCCGTGTTAAAAGCCTTGAGCGATTTTATGATGTCGTCTTTGAAACGTCCTTTAGCGTCGTCTTCGGTCGTAGCGGCGTTGTATTCGTCTTTGCGCGGCGCGGGAATCAAGCCGTTGTTGACCAGCGGATTGCCGTCGCGGTCAATCGTCACCCAATCGCCGTCGCCTTCGACTACGTCGTCGTCTTTTATCTTTTGCGTTTTCCGACGCTGCGTGACGGCGTTGATTCCGATGACGT